>JANNWA010000231.1:0-11512 GCA_031408275.1 Pseudomonadota bacterium | reverse complement strand
GTAGACCTCCTGGACATCGTCCAGGCCTTCCAGCGCGTCGAGGAGCTTCCTCATCTTCACGGCATCGTCGCCGGCCAGCGCGTTCTCGAGCGTGGCTTTCATCGTGATTTCGGCGATCTCGGATTTCAGGTCGGCTTTCTTCAGCCCGGCCTCGACCTGCGCGAAGTCGGAGGGCGCGCAGATCACTTCGATCGAGCCGTCCTCGTTCGCGATCACGTCCTCGGCGCCGGCGTCGAGCGCCGCCTCCATAACCTTGTCCTCGGACAGGCCTGGCGCGAACAGAAACTGGCCGCAATGCTTGAACAGGAACGCCACCGAGCCGTCGGTGCCGAGGTTGCCGCCGTTCTTCGCGAACGCGTGCCGCACTTCGGCCACCGTGCGCGTGCGGTTGTCGGTCATGCAATCGACGATGATCGCCGCGCCGCCGATGCCGTAGCCCTCGTAGCGGATTTCCTCGTAGTTCACGCCCTCCAGCGTGCCGGTGCCGCGGCCGATCGCGTTCTGCGTCGTGTCCTTGGGCAGGTTGGCCTCGCGGGCCTTGTCCAGCGCCAGGCGCAGGCGCGGATTGGAACCCGCGTCGCCGCCACCCAGCCGCGCGGCAACCGTGATTTCCTTGATAAGGCGCGTGAAGACCTTGCCCCGCTTGGCGTCCTGGCGCCCTTTGCGGTGCTGGATGTTCGCCCATTTGCTGTGTCCGGCCATCGGTCTTTCCGGGAATTGAACGTATAATTTTACCTCTATGGTCCAACCCCTGCTCATCGCCAAGTCCGGCGCAACCGAACTCGCCCTGCTGCCGGGCCTCGCCAACCGCCATGGCCTGATCACGGGCGCGACCGGCACGGGCAAGACCGTCACGCTGCAAACGCTGGCGCAGGCTTTCTCGTCCATCGGCGTGCCGGTATTCATGGCCGACGTCAAAGGCGACCTCTCGGGCATCGCCAAGCCCGGCGGGTCGAACCCCAAGGTGGCCGAGCGCGCGAAGTCGCTCAAGATCGACGTGCAGTACGCAGCCTGTCCCGCCGTGTTCTGGGACGTGTTCGGCGAGAAAGGCCATCCGGTGCGCGCGACCGTTTCCGACATGGGGCCGCTGCTGCTGTCCTCGATGCTGGCGCTGAACGACACGCAGGAAGGCGTGCTCAACCTGGTGTTCAAGATCGCCGACGACAACGGCCTGCTGCTGCTCGACGCCAAGGACTTGCGCGCGATGCTGCAGCACGTGGGCGACAACGCCGCGCAGTTCCAGACCGAGTACGGCAACATCTCGGCGGCCTCCGTCGGCGCGATCCAGCGGGGATTGCTCTCGCTCGAAAACCAGGGCGCGGACAAGTTCTTCGGCGAGCCCATGCTCGACATCGCCGACCTGCTGCAGACGGACGGGGGCAAGGGCGTCGTCAACATCCTCGCCGCCGACAAGCTGATGAACTCGCCCAAGCTCTACGCGACGTTCCTCCTGTGGATGCTGGCGGAGCTGTTCGAGCACCTGCCCGAAGTCGGCGACCCCGAGAAGCCCAAGCTCGTGTTCTTCTTCGACGAGGCGCACCTGCTCTTCAACGACGCCCCCAAGGCGCTGCTCGCGAAGATCGAGCAGGTGGTGCGCCTGATCCGCTCCAAGGGCGTCGGCGTGTACTTCGTAACGCAAAACCCGCTCGACATCCCCGAGTCGGTGCTGGGGCAATTGTCCAACCGCGTGCAGCACGCGCTGCGCGCGTTCACGCCCAAGGACCAGAAAGCGGTGAAATCCGCGGCCGACACGCTGCGCCCGAACCCCAAGCTCAAAACCGACCAGGTGATCATGGAGCTCGGCGTCGGCGAAGCCCTTGTCAGCTTTCTCGACGAGAAGGGCCGGCCCTGCATGGTGGAGCGCGCGTTCGTCGTGCCGCCCGGCAGCCAGCTCGGCCCGCTCGAGGCCGCCGAGCGCAAAAAGGCGATCGAATCGGCGGCGATCTACGGCCACTATGAAAAGGTCGTTGACCGCGAATCGGCCTACGAGAAACTCAAGGGCCGCGCCGCGGACCGCCACGAATCGGCCGCACCCGCAGGGCAGTCCCCGCAGGGCAACGCACCCGCGTCGCAGCCGCAGGAAGGCGGCGCAGGGGGTGGCATGGGCGGAATGATTTCCGACGTGTTGTTCGGCCGCACCGGCCCGCGCGGCGGGAAACAATCCAGGGGCCTGGTGGAAGCCGTGGCCACCAGCGCCGCGCGCACGATCGGCTCGGAGCTCGGACGGCAGGTGCTGCGCGGGGTGCTCGGCTCCATCCTCGGCGGCACGAAGCGCAAGTAGGTGGCCGGCGTTTCCTACCGGGCGTGGGGGCTGCTGCTGGCCCTCGGCGGGGTCGTCGGCTTCGGCTTCCGGCCGGTGTTCGTGAAGCTCTGCTACGCGATCGAACCCGTATCCCCGGTCACGCTGCTGTTCCTGCGCATGCTGCTGTCGCTGCCGTTCTTCGCCGCGGTGGCCTGGTGGCTCGGCTGGAAGGACGCGCAGAGCAGCACGAAGCGCGCGCCCCTCACGGCTAAGGAGTGGGCCGCGGTCGCGGGCCTCGCGTTCGTGGGCTATTACCTGGCGAGCTTCCTCGACTTCATCGGGCTGCAGTACGTGGGCGCGGGCGTCGGCCGCCTGATCCTCTTCATGTACCCGACCATGGTCGTGGCGCTCTCGCTCGTGTTCCTCAAGAAGCGCCCGACGCGCAGGGAGCTGGCCGCGCTCGCCATCAGCTACGCGGGCATCGCCCTCGTGGTCTCGGGACAGGTCGGCGCTCCCGGGCAGGACCGCCTGTTCCTCTTCGGCGCGCTGATGTGCCTCGCCAGCGCGCTGTCCTACGCCATCTACCTCGTGGCCGGCAGCGAACTCACGGGCCGCATCGGCTCGATGCGCTTCACGGCCTACACGATGATCGTGGCGACGCTTCCCGCGGCCGTGCAGTTCGCGGCGCTCGAGCCGGCGTCTTCGCTCGACCTGTCCGCGAAGCTGTGGTGGACGCTGCTCGGCATGGTGGTTTTCGCCACCGTGGTGCCCTCTTTCATGGTGGCCGAGGCGTTGAAACGCATCGGCGCCAACCAGTTCGCGTTGATCGGCGCCGTCGGGCCCGTCGTCACGGTGTATGCCGGCGCGATCGGGCTCGAGGAGCCCGTCACCTCCATTCAGATCGCGGGCAGCGCGCTGGTCATCTCCGGCGTGCTGCTCGTCTCCCTTAAAGCGAAGGCCTCATGATCACCACTTCCGGCATCACCATGCAGTACGGCGCGAAGCCCCTGTTCGAGAACGTCTCCGTCAAGTTCGGCGGCGGCAACCGCTACGGCCTGATCGGCGCCAACGGCAGCGGCAAGTCCACCTTCATGAAGATCCTCGGCGGCGAGTTGGAACCCTCCTCGGGCAACGTGGCCATCGACGCCAACGAGCGCATCGGGCGCCTGCGCCAGGACCAGTTCGCGTATGAAGACCAGCGTGTGCTCGACGTGGTGCTCATGGGCCACGAGGAAATGTGGGCGGCCATGGCCGAGCGCGACGCGATCTACGCCAACGCCGAGTCGACCGAGGACGATTACATGAAAGCCGCCGACCTCGAGGCGAAGTTCGCCGAGTACGGCGGCTACGACTCGGAGGCACGCGCGGGATCGCTGCTCTTCGGCCTGGGCATCCCCGAGGCGGAGCACCGCGGCCCGATGAGCGCGGTGGCGCCGGGCTGGAAGCTGCGGGTGCTCCTCGCGCAGGCCCTCTTCGCCGACCCGGACATCCTGTTGCTCGACGAGCCGACCAACAACCTCGACATCAACTCGATCCGCTGGCTGGAGAACATCCTCGACCAGCGCCAGAGCACCATCATCATCATCTCGCACGACCGGCACTTCCTGAACAGCGTCTGCACGCACATGGCCGACCTCGACTACGGCGGCATCCGCGTCTATCCGGGCAGCTACGACGACTACATGCTGGCCTCCACCCAGGCGCGCCAGCAGGTGCTGAAAGCGAATACCAAGGCGAAGGAACGCATCGCGGAACTGCAGGATTTCGTGTCGCGCTTCTCGGCCAACAAGTCCAAGGCCCGCCAGGCGACCTCGCGCCAGAAGCAGATCGAAAAACTGAAAGTGGAGGACGTGAAGCCCTCCTCGCGCCAGTACCCGTTCATCCGCTTCGACTACGACGAGAAGGAAAAGCTCCACCGCCACGCCGTCGAGGTGGAGAACCTCGCCAAGGGCTACGGCAAGCCGCTGTTCCACGGGTTCAACCTCATCATCGAGGCCGGCGAGAAGGTCGCCATCCTAGGCCCCAACGGCATCGGCAAGACCACGCTGCTGCGTTGCCTCTGGGGAGACCTGAAACCCGACGCCGGCAAGATCCGCTGGACCGACAAGGCGCGCCCGGGCTACTGCGCGCAGGAACACACCGCGGATTTCGCCGAGGACGAAAGCCTCACCGACTGGATGGGTCGCTGGAAGGCGGCCACGGACGAGGACCAGATCGTGCGCAGCACGCTGGGGCGGCTCCTCTTTTCGGGCGACGAGGTCGGCAAGTCGATCAAGGTGGTCTCGGGCGGCGAGGAGCAGCGGCTGATCTTCGGCAAGCTCATGCTGCAGAAGCACAACGTGCTGCTCATGGACGAGCCCACCAACCACCTCGACATGGAATCGATCGAATCGCTCAATACCTCCCTGGAGAAGTTCAAGGGGACCCTGATCTTCGTTTCGCACGACCGGGAGTTCGTTTCGTCCCTGGCCAACCGGATTATCGACATGAGGGTTGACGGCATCGTGGACTTTCGCGGAACCTACGACGAGTACCTCGTCAGCCAGGGCGTCGACTAACAAAAAGGAGTAACGACATGGATCTGGGAATTCGCGGCAAGACCGCCCTGGTTACCGCCGGGAGCAAGGGATTGGGCAAGGGGTGCGCGGTGTCTCTCGCGCGCGAGGGCGTCAATGTCGTCATCACCGCGCGCGGCAAGGATGCGCTCGAGGCGACTGCCGACGAGATCCGCAAGCTCGGCGTCAAGGTCACCACGGTGGCGGGCGACATCACGACCCCCGAAGGCCGCGCCGCGGCGCTGGCGGCCTGCCCCGCGCCCGACATCCTCGTCAACAACGCCGGCGGCCCGCCGCCCGGCGATTTCCGCGACTGGGACCGCGAGACCTGGATCAAGGCGCTCGACGGCAACATGATCACGCCGATCCTCCTCATGCGCGCAGTGGTGGACAAGATGATCGAGCGCAAATTCGGCCGCATCGTCAACATCACCTCCGGTGCGGTGAAATTCCCGATCCCCGAGCTGGGGCTGTCCAACGGCGCCCGCACCGGCCTCACGGGATTCGTAGCCGGGCTGTCGAGGAAGACCGTGCGCCATAACGTGACCATCAACGCAGTGCTGCCGGGGCCGTTTGAGACCGACCGCCTGCGCGCCAACTTCAAGTTCAACGCCGAGAAGACCGGCAAGAGCGAGGAAGAACTGCGCCGCGCGCGGGCGGAATCCAACCCGGCCGGCCGTTTCGGCACCATCGAGGAGTTCGGCGACGCCTGCGCGTACCTGTGCAGCGCGCAGGCCGGGTACATTACGGGACAGAACCTGCTGCTCGACGGCGGGGCGTACCCCGGCACGTTTGGGTAGGAGGAGCGCATGTCCGCAGTCCTGGAAGTGAAGCCTTCCCCCCTGTCGCCCGGGCCGATCACCGGCCCCGCTGCATGGAAGGGCCCCGGGATCGCGGGGAACCGCGACTGGATGTACGAGCTGTCGGCAGCGGACCTCGCCGAGATCGATGCGGCGGTGCGCGCGCACTTTGCCGAAGGCCACGAGATGGGCGACATTTCGCCCGCCACCTTCCGGCTGCCGACCTTTTCGAAAAAGATCTCGAAACTGCTCGGCCAGGTGCTGCACGGGCGCGGCTTCGTGATGCTGCGGGGGTTCCCGGTGGCGAAGTACACGGTGGCAGAAGCCGCCGTGGCCTACCTCGGCATCGGGTCGCACTTCGGGAGCTTTCGCTCGCAGAACGCCAAGGGGCACCTGCTCGGCCACGTGTGCGACCTGGGCCTGGACATCAAAAAGCCCACGACGCGCTACTACCAGACTAACCGCGAGCTCGAGTACCACACGGATTCCTGCGACATCGTCGCGCTGCTGTGCCTCAAGACCTCGAAGGCCGGCGGCGAGAGCCGCCTGGTGAGCTCGGTCACGCTGCACAACGAACTACTGCGCCGCCGCCCGGATTTGTGGCGCCTGCTGTTCAATCCGTTTCCCACCGACCGGCGCGGCGAAGTCCCCCCCGGCATGCTGCCGTGGTTCGAGCTGCCGGTGTTCAACTGGCACGCGGGCGAACTGTCCACGATCTTCGCGGGGCAGTACATCCGCTCGGCGCAGGAAAACTTTCCGCAGGCGCGCCGCCTGAGCTCGGCGGAGCATGAGGCGCTCGACATGCTGGACGCGCTGACCAACGACCCGGAGCTCAACCTGACCATCGAATTCCGCCCCGGCGACATGCAGTTCGTGCACAACCACCAAATCCTTCACAGCCGCACCGACTTCGAGGACTGGCCCGAGCCGGAAAAACGCAGGCACCTGGTGCGCCTTTGGCTCGCGCCGGCCGGCGCGCGCGAACTGCCTCCCGCCTTCGCGCAGCGCTACGGCTCGATCGCGCCGGGCGACCGCGGCGGCATCATCACCAATGAAACCAAGCTGACCTTCGTACTGGAGCCACAATGACAACCCACCGCACCACCCGGCGCAAGCTGCTCGCGGCAAGCGCCGCAACCCTGGCCCTCTCGGCCACCCGGGCGGGATTCGCCCAGTCGCAGGCCTACCCGAACAAGCGCGTGCGGATCCTTGTGGGGTTTGCACCCGGCGGGATCGTCGATACGTTGGGACGGTTGCTCGCAGACCGCCTCACCCGCCAGATGGGCCAACCGTTCGTGGTCTAGAACCGCCCGGGCGCGGGCGCCAACCTCGCCACCGGACTGGTCGCGCGCGCCAAGGGTGATCCGTACACGCTCCTGCTCGCCAGCAGCGGCCCGATGGCCGTGAGCCCGACGACCGAGGCCGACCTCGGCTACGACCCGCTCGTCGACCTGATCCCGATCACCATCATGGCCAAGACCCCGCTGGTGGTGGTCGTGCCGGCGAATTCGCCCTACCAGGACCTGCAGGCATTGATGCAGGGCATGAAGAAAGCCTCCCAGGAAGTCCTCTACCCCACGCCCGGCGTGGGCTCGCCTCAGCTGCTCGCGCAGGAGGCATTCCGGCAGAAGGTCGGCTTCGCCGCGGCGCCGGTCCACTACAACGGCAGCGCACCGGCGGTCATGGCGGTGCTCGCGGGCGAGTTCCCCTTCACGATCGAAAACCCGCTGCTCACGCTCGGCCACATCAAGGCGGGCAAGCTGCGCGCGCTCGCCGTCACAAGCAGGCAGCGCGCGCCCCTGCTCCCCGACGTGCCCACCATGTCGGAAGCGGGACTCGAAGGGTTCGAGGCCGGCGGCTGGTACGGCCTCGTCGCCCCGGCCGGGATCCCCTTGGAGATCGTCAACCAGTTGCATGCCGAGACGGTGGCCGCGCTGAAAGAACCCGAGTTCGCCAAGCGCATCGCCGACATGGCCTCGCCGAACATCACCAGCTCCCCGGAGGAATTCAAGGCGTTCATCGCCAGCGAAACGCAAAAATGGAAATCCGTGCTGCTCGCGGCGAAGAAGAAGTAGCTCGTAGAGTGTATCGGTACCGGTACACAAACCGGCAGGAGAGCGGCCACTGTAGAGGACTTTGAATAGTAATTCTTTCCAAATATGGCTGAGTTTCCGGCAAGGTTCCGAAGGAGTCAAATGCGCGCCAACATGGCAATACGCAGCCTGAGGCTGGTGACCGGCATGGTGCTCATGGCGTTCGTCGCGGGCCACCTCGCCAACCTGTCGATCGGCCTGGTGTCCCTTTCCGCGATGGAGAACTGGCTGTCTACCCTGATGGCCCCTTGGCAAACCCCGATCGGGCGCGTGCTGCTGGCCGGCTCCGCGCTGGTGCACGCAGCGCTCGGCCTGTACGCAATGGCCATGCGGCGCACGCTCGCGATGGCGAAGACCGACTATGTGCAGCTCGCGCTCGGCATCCTGACGCCGCCACTGCTGCTCAGCCACGTCATGCTCACGGCCGTGGCCGGCGAACTGGCGAGCGGGTACGAAGTCAGTTACGGGTTCCTGCTCGCGGTGTACTGGAGCCTCGCTCCGTCCTACGCCTTCCAGCAGCTGCTTGTGGTGCTCTTCGTCTGGGTGCACGCGGCGCTGGGGCTGTATTCCTGGCTGGTCCTGAAGCCCGTCTGGCGGCGGATCGGCGGGTTTGTGCTGCCGATCCTCTTCGCGGTGCCGATCGTTGCGCTGCTGGGATTCGCCGAAGCCGGCAAGGAAGTGCTCGAGCGGCTCGCGACGGATGCCGAGTGGCGGGCCACCGTGCTGCAAAACTCCGCGCGGGTCGGGCCGGTCCGGGCCCGGATCGATGCCCTGCAGTCGACGCTGCTGGCCGCGTACTGCGGCCTCGTGCTGCTGGCCCTTGCCGTGTTTGCCGGGCGCATCCTGCGCGACCGTCTGACGCGGGTGCGCGTCGATTACGACGCAGGCCTGGCGGCGAGCGGCCGGCGCGGCCTGTCGATCCTCGAACTCAGCCGCCTCGGCGGCGTGCCGCACGCCGATGTCTGCTCGGGCCGCGGCCGCTGCGGCACTTGCAGGGTGCATGTGACGGGCGGCGCCGGATCGCTCTCCCCGCGCAACACGATCGAGGACACGACCCTCGCCCGCGTGCATGCAGATGCGGGGGATCGGCTGGCCTGCCAGGCGCGCGTGTTCGGCCCGGGCGTCGCGGTGGTCCGCGCGCTGCCGCCGTACGCCGACGCCTCGGCCGCCCGCCAACCCGGCGACTGGGCCGACACAGCTCCCGAAACCGCCACGCCCCCTGCCGGATCCCCCGCATGAGCACGGGCGAAGGCATGGCGGGCATGGCGATGACGCTGTTGGAGGCCGCCAAGAGCCGCGTTGCCGCCCTTGGCGCGGACCTCGCGCAAGCGCCCGCCGAACTGCACTCGATGCTCGCGGCGGCCTCGGGCGCGCTGTACACCGGTGCCGGCGTACGCGCGGCAACTTACCTGCTGATCCTGCTCATCGTCGGCGCCGGCGTGGAGTGGCTGTACTGGACCTATGCGCACGGGCCCTTGCGCGCGCTCGAGTCGGCGCCCGTATCCTCGCCCCGGCACGCGCTGCGGGTCGCGCTGCGCCGCCTCGCGCTGCTCGGCACGGGGCTCGTGCTGTTCACGTTTGCCACGCTCGCGGCCTCCGCGGCATTCGTCTGGCCGCGCGGGATGCATGAGGCGGTCGTCGCGCTGACCCTGTTCGTGCTGGTCGTGCGCTTCGCCTGGATCGGCGTATCCGTCGTCCTGGCGCCAGGCCGCGCGGCATGGCGCCTGGTGCCCGTCGCGCAGGAGAAAGCCGGCTGGCTCGCGGCGACGCTGATGGGCGCGGCGGTGGCGCTCGCGCTTGCGCGCTTCGCGCCGAACCTCGTCGAACCGGCCGCACCGCACGGCGCCGCGATGCTGCGCCTGGCATTCGCCACACTGGCCACCGCACTGCTGTTGGTCGCTGCGTTCGCGTTCATCGAAGGCCCCGTGCCGTCCGGCGCCACGGGCGCAAAGCGCCGCTTGCCGAAATTCCCCGCGTCGATCGTCGCGGCCGCGATCGTGCTCACGGTGTTTGCCCTGTGGCTGCTGCGCTCGGGCACGGCAGCCACCGTCGCCGGCATCGTCGGCGGGGTCATCCTCGTGCAGATGGCGCTGAGGGACCTCGTATTTTTTTTCTGGCAGGACATGATCGACGCCGAGGCCGCCGAGGCGGCGGACCCGCCCGCGGTCGACGCCTCCGACCCCACCCTGCTGCCGAGCATCGCGCTGTCGACAGCGCGCTTCCTGGTCGTTCTCGTGGGACTTGCCGCCTGCGCGCTGCAGCTCAACGCGCCGCTGGCCGGCATGGCGGCGAGCGGCAATCCCCTGGTGCGCCTGGGCCTCGACATGCTCGGCGTCGCGGCGCTGGCGCTGTTCACGCACCTTGTGTGGATCGTGATCCGCACCACCATCGACCACCGCCTGAAGCGCATCGGGCCCTACGACCCGCACGGCGAAGCCAATCCCAATGCGCGCCTGCTCACGCTGCTGCCACTGCTGCGCACGAGCGCCGCGGTGCTGCTCGTCGTGACCCTGGCGTTGTCGTCGCTGTGGGCGCTCGGCATCGAAATCACGCCGCTGCTGGCCGGCGCCGGCGTGGTCGGCCTCGCGGTCGGCTTCGGCGCGCAGGCACTCGTGCGCGACGTGATCGCGGGGATCTTTTTCCTCGCCGAGGACGTGTTCCGCGTCGGCGAGTACATCGAAAGCGGGTCCACCACCAAGGGCACGGTCGAGCGGATTACGCTGCGCACCGTGGCGTTGCGCCACCACAACGGGCCGCTGTATTTCGTGCCCTACGGTTCGCTCGGTTCGGTGCGCAACAACTCGCGCGACTGGGTGATCGAGAAATTCAACATCCCGCTGCCGATCGGCGTCGACAGCGAGAAGATCCGCAAGATGATCAAGAAGATCGGCATCGAGATGCTCTCCGACCCCGAGGTCGGCCACATGATGCGCATGCCGCTGAAGAGCAAGCTCGCGCGCGTCGACCCGGGCGTGAAGATCTTCCGGTGCAAGTTCCAGACCGCGCCGGGCAACCAGTTCGACGTGCGTGCCCAGGCCTTCAAGCGCATCGAGGCGGCGCTGCGCGCCGAGGGAATCAACTTCGCCGACGGCGCGACCGTCGTCGTGCAACCCGCCGGCGCCGCGCCGGGCTAGCCGGGTGCGCCAGCGCACCCTTGCACAGGCGCAGCACTGTGGCGTGGCGTACAGACCGGCCGCGCGGAAGGGGCGAGACTCGGGGCATGAAAACCAATACGCCTGCCCAATCATCCGCGCGGCGCGCTCTGCTGCCGGCCAGCCTGCTCGCATTCGCGCTCGCCGCACTCGTGCCCGCGTGGCAATCCGCCCATGCGCAGGCCGAGTCGCATCCCAAGCTGAGCCCCTTTGGGTCGAGCCTCCGCCATGTGGAAGGGCTTGCGATGGAGCATCGCAAGGACGACGCTGGCGCCTTCATCGCCTTCACCGAGGCCGCGCAGAACGGCTACGGACCCGCGCAGCGCAAGCTCGGGGATATCTACGGCCACGGCAACACTGCGGTGCCGCGAGACTACGAAGAGTCGCTCAACTGGTACGAAAAAGCGCGCGCGCGCGGCGAACAGATCCCGCCGATCCAGTCCCGCATGCCCAGACTCGACGCCGGCCCCCTGATCAGATAGCGGCGTGCTCGAAGGCGCGGCCGTTAGCGGCCAAGCCCGGCAGGGTTTTCGCGGACTGGCGACCGCTCACGCCCGCCCGAAGCCCATCGCGGAAAGTTTCCCGGCACTCGATGCGATATCCGCGTCGGCATCCCGTGAAATGATTTCCAGCACCGGCAACCGTGTATGGCCGATCTCGGCCAGCACCG
>JANNWA010000230.1:0-2027 GCA_031408275.1 Pseudomonadota bacterium | reverse complement strand
CGTCCTTCTCCCTCGAGGCGCTCGCCGCCGCGAAGGAGGTGGCGCCGACGTTGCCGCGCGGGATGCTCGTCAGCCGGATCCCGGTCGACTGGCAGGCACGCATGCAGGCGCTCGGTTGCGTGGCCCTGCACTGCAACTACCGGGAACTCACCGAACAACTTGCGCATGGCATTCACGCCGCGGGGCACGCGATCCTGTGCTGGACGGTGAACGACCCGGACGCGGCGGCACGGCTGTTCGGCTGGGGCGTAGACTGCGTGGTGACCGACCGGCTGGACCTCATCGGGCCGGATTTCCACTCCTGATACACTCGTCCCATCATGGCCAATCCGATCGTCTGGGTGGACATTCCGGTCAAGAACCTGAACCGCGCAATGCGGTTCTACTCGGCCGTGCTGGACCTGACCCTGAAGAAGGAAGAGTTCCCGACCCTTTCCATAGCGCTGGTGCCGCAGGGTCCGGGGGAGGTTGGGGTGTGCCTGTTCCCGTTTTCGGAAGACGATCACCAGCCCTCTATTCACGGCCCCCTGGTGTATTTGAACTGCGAAGGGCGGCTGGCCGAGGCGCTGGAGGATGTCGACCGCTGCGGCGGGCGCATCCTCAAGGGACGCCACTCGATAGGCGGAATGGGATGGCGCGCGCTGGTGGTGGATCCCGAAGGCAACCGCATCGCCCTGCACTCGCGCGAGGGCTGATCAGGGCGTCGCCGACAACCTGCGGCGCAGCAGGCGCATGAGCGCCCCGAGCACGGGCGCCTTTTCGTAGAGTTCACCGGCGGGATCCCAGTAGTCGCAGTGGTAGGCGACTTTCCCCGCGGAATCGAAGCGCAGGTGGCTTGCCCCTCGTACCGTCACGAGCGGCGCTGCATCCTTGAAGCGGAACGTGAAGTTCCACGTCAGCAACGCGCCGTTGTCAGCCTGAACGCGATCGGTGACCCTGAAGCGCGGCTCTGCCACCTGCTCGAACATGTGCGCGAAGATGCGCGTCACGGCTGGCGCGCCGCGCACTTCGTTGAAGGGGTCCCTGAAGTACGCGTCCCCTGCGTAGAAAGCGCCGATGTGCTGCGTGCTTTCCGGAGTAAGCGATTCGAAAAAAGCGACCAGGGAATCGACATCCTTCATGCGTACCTCACAGTCCCGTGAACCTGCGCACGCACCAGAAGTACAAACGGTACGGCAGCAGATTGATCGCCTTCAGCAGGCGCGAAAACGCACGCGGGAAGTGAATCTCGAAGTCGCCGCGCGCCAGGCCCGCGACGATCGCGCTCGCGGCCTTCTCCGCGCTGATGAGGAAAGGCATCGTGAATGTGTTGCTCGCCGTCAGCGGGGTCGCGACGAATCCCGGGGTGATCAGGTACACGGCGATTCCACGCTTGCGCAGGTCCAGGTACAGCGTCTCGGCGAGGTTGATGCAGGCGGCCTTGGTCGCGCCGTAGGCAAGGCTGTTCGGCAGACCCCCATATCCGGCGACGCTCGCCACTATGGCGAAGCCACCGGCGCACTGCTTCACGAGCGTCGGCTGCACGGCGGCGAACAGGTTCAGCACGCCGGTGAGGTTGATGTCGATGATGCGCCGGACCTCGGGCAGGTCGATCTCCCAGGCGCGCATCGCCTTGTAGGTGCCGGCCACGGCGAGAACGAGGTCGATTCCCCCCCAGGTGCCGAGCAGTTTTTCCGCCGCAATCCGGGTGGCCTCGGCGTCCGTGACGTCCAGCGGCAGGATTAATGCGCGCGTACCGAACGCCGTTTCGAGGGTTTCAGCAGAGCGGGCCGACACGGCGACCTTCGCGCCCTGCGCGAGCAGCAATTCCGCCGTCGCCGCTCCGATTCCCGTCGACGCGCCGACTATCCAGACGCGCAGGCCCTTGAACGACCGGATCGGCGGGTTCAGCGGCTTCGCAAAGAGCATCAGGAGCGCTTCCTGAATGCGAGCGTAAGTTCGCCCAGCGTGATCCCGAACTTGCTCATGGTGGAACGGTTGAGCATCACGGTCTCGTCCTGAAGGTACATCCAGTCATCGAAATCGAC
>JANNWA010000229.1:0-6519 GCA_031408275.1 Pseudomonadota bacterium | reverse complement strand
CGAGGGCGACCTGGCGGCGTTCCTGGCGGCCCGCGAGCTGCAGCGCGAATTCGTGGCACTGATCGAGGCGACCAAGGAGCGCCTGGACGCCGTCTACGCGACGAAGATCGAGCCCGAGCCGATGCGCGAGGCCAAGCGCGCCGCTTTCGCGCAGTTGCTGCAGGACTACGCTGCCCTGAAGGCGCGCTGGGGCGGGTTTGCGGGCTACGACCGGATCGTCGGCGCCGCGCCGGGCAACGCGCTGCTGGCGTCGATCACGGCGTATTCGAAATACGTGCCGGCGTTCGAGCGGATGCTTGAGGCCGGGGGCGGAGACTTGCCGCGCTTTTATGCCGCGGTGAAGAAGGTGGCGGACCTGCCGAAGGCGGAACGCTGCGCGGCGCTGGCGGCCGGCTCCGGCCTCAGCTCAATGGCGTGTTGACGCCCGCGTTGAACGCGGGCCGTTCGAGCAGGCGCTTGTGCCAGGCGGCGAGGTTCGGGTGCGCGGGGCGCTCGATCGGCATGCTCATCCAGAGGTGCACGTAGCAGCCCAGCGGGATGTCGCCCATCGTGAGGCGGTCGCCGCCCACGAAAGGCTGCTTGCCGAGGAGGCGCTCGGCGAGGTCGAGCGTCTTCGCCGTGGCCGCGCGGTTTTTCTCGATGAACGCGATATCGCGCTTTTCCGGCGGCGTGCGCACCATGCCCCAGAACACCTCGCGAAACGTCGGGGCGAGCTGCGCCGTGGTCCAGTCCATCCAGCGGTCGCTTTCGGCGCGCCGGCGGAGGTCTTCGGGGCACAGCATGCCCAGGCCGTACTTGAGCGACAGGTACCGCACGATCGTGTTGGACTCCCACAGCACGAAGCCGTCGTCGTCGATGGTGGGCACGCGCGCGTTCGGGTTCAGTGCGAGGTACTCCGGCGTGCCGACCACCCCGTGCTCCATGCCCGCGTCGATGCGCTCGAAGGGCAGGCCGAGCTCGCCCACGCACCACAGCACCTTCTTCACGTTGACCGAGTTGACCCGGCCCCAGACGCGCAGCATCGGCGTGCCTCCTAGGCGACCGGCAGCGCGACGACCTTCTTGAAGGCCGGGCGCGAGGAGATGCGCTCGTACCAGGCGTCGTAGTTGGCGAGTTTCGGGCGGTCGAACGGCACGTTCTGCACCAGGTAGACCACCGGCCCGAAGGCGATGTCGCCCATCGTCAGCTGGTCGCCGGCCACGAACTGGCGGCCCGCGAGGAAGCCGTCGAGGCGCGCCAGCAGTTCGCCGGTTTTCTTCGCGCCTTCGTCCATCTCTTTCTGGTTGCGTTGGGCTTCCGGTGTGCGGATCAGGTTCCAGAACACCGGGCGGAACACCGGCCACAGGGTACTCGTGCACCAGTCCATCCAGCGGTCCGCATCGGCGCGCACCTTGAGGTCGTTGGGCCAGATCGTTCCCGCGGCGTGCTTGGCCGCGAGGTAGCGCACGATGGCGTTGGATTCCCACAGCACGAAGCCCTCGTCCTCTATCGTCGGCACGAGGCCGTTGGGGTTGAGCTTCTTGTACTCGGGCGTGTTCACCACGCCGAAGGCCATCCCGGCATCGACGCGATCGTATGGCAGCCCGATCTCCTCGCAGAGCCAAGTGACTTTCTTCAGGTTGGACGAGTTGGCGCGTCCCCAGACTTTCAGCATTGTGGTCTCCGTATTTGCTTTTCGATAATCCAGCGATTTGCGTAGTCTTTAGCTCGCGCCGTCGGCGCGAGCGCAGGCTACGCAAATCACTGGAGCGGGGAAATTCAAAGTCGATAAGACGGTTCTCGAGCGAAAGCTAATACCCCACCGCCTGCCCATCCCTGCGCGGGTCGCTTGCGGCGAGATAGCCGCCGCCGTTGTCCATCTTCCAGATCATCTGCGCGCTGCCGAAGTCCATGTAGCCTTCCTTGAGCTCGGCGAGCTTGTGGCCGCGGCGCGTGAGTTCTTCGAGCACGGACGACGCAAGGCCGCCTTCGACGTTGACTTCCATGCCCTGCACGACGCGAAAGCGCGGGCCGTCTGATGCTGCCTGCGGGTTCTGGTGGTAGTCGGCGATGCGCACCATCACCTGCACGTGGCCCTGCGGCTGCATGGTGCCCCCCATCACGCCGAAGCTCATGACGGGCTTGCCGTCCTTGGTGACGAAGCCGGGGATGATGGTCTGGTAGGGGCGTTTCTTCGGCGCGACCTGGTTGGGGTGGCCGGGCGTGTGCACGAAGGTGGAGCCGCGGTTCTGCAGCGACACGCCGGTGCCCGGCACCACGACGCCCGAGCCGAAGCCCATGTAGTTGGACTGGATCAGGGAAACCATCATGCCCCCCGCGTCGGCCGCGGTGAGGTACACGGTGCCGCCCTTGGGCGGGGTGCCGTGGCCGAAGTCCTGTGCCTTCTTCATGTCGATGAGCTTGGCACGCGACTTGAGGTAGTCCGTGTTCAGCAGCGCTTCGGGCTTGATGTCCATCCAGTCCATGTCGGCCACGAAGCGGCGCCCATCGGCGAACGCCAGCTTCACCGCCTCGATCTGCAGGTGCAGGCTGTCTGCGGAATCCACCGGAAAGCTCGAGACATCGAACTGCTCGAGGATGCCCAGCGCGATCAGCGCGACGATGCCCTGCCCGTTGGGCGGGAGCTCGTGCACGGTGTAGCCGCGGTAGCCCACTTCCATCGGCGGGGTCCAGTCCGACTGGTGCGCGGCGAGGTCGGAGGGTTTCATCACGCCGCCGTTCTGCGCGCTGTGGGCGGCGAGCTTCTCCGCGATTTCGCCGCGATAGAACGCTTCGCCCTTCGTCGCGGCGATTTTCTCGAGCGTGGCGGCGTGGTCGGGAAAGCTGAAGATTTCGCCGGCCGCGGGCGGGCGGCCGTTGGGCATGAAGGCTTCGGTGTAGCCGGGCTGCCCGTGCAATTCCTTGGCCTGGATCGCCCACTGGCGCGCAATGGTCGGCGAAACGAGAAAGCCGTTGCGGCCGTAGCCGATCGCAGGCTCGAAGAGTTTCTCGAACGGGAGCTTGCCGAAGCGCTCCGAGAGCATCCGCCAGCCGGCGACGCAGCCCGGTACCGTGACGGTGTTCCAGCCTCGCGTGGGCATGGCAGTCTGGCCGGGGTAGAGCTTGGCGAAATACTCCGGCGTCCAGCCTTCGGGCGAGCGGCCCGACGAGTTGATGCCGTGCAGCTCCTTGCCGTCCCAGAGTATGGCGAACAGGTCGGAGCCGATGCCGTTGGAGACCGGCTCGACCAGGGTCAGCGTGATCGCGGTGGCGAGGATCGCGTCCACGGCGTTGCCGCCCTGGAGCATCATGCGCACCCCCGCCTGTGCGGCGAGTGGCTGCGTGGTGGCGACGACGTTGGCCGCGAGGACCGGCTTTCTGGGCCAGCTGTAGGGGAAATCGTAGGTGTAGGGTGTCATCGGGCGAGTATAGGAGGAAATAATGCGCGGCCGCGCTCAGGCGTTCGCATTTTCGGGGGCTGTTTCAAAATCCAGCACTACGCGGCCGAGGATCTTGCCGGCCTTGAGTTCGTCGAGCGTGCGGTTGGCCTCGCTCGCCGGGCGCGTCTCCACCGGCATGGGCTTCAGCTTCTTCTTTCTCGCCAGCGCCACGACGGCCTTGAGCTCGGCCAGGTTGCCGACATAGGACCCGATCACGCCAACGGCGCGCTGCGCGATCGGCGGCATCGAGAGCGTGACCTCGCCGCCGAACAGGCCGCACAGGATGTAGCGGCCGCCTTTCCTCAGCGCCGGGTAGCCCGCCATGAAGGTGGCGGGCATGCCCACGTAGTCCATCGCGCCGGCGAGGTTCCCCTTGGCGAGCGCCCCCAGGCGCTGGGCCGCGTCGGGCGCGCGGGTGTCGAGGACGAGCTTTGCGCCGAGCTTTTTCGCCGCGGCGAGCTTGCCTTCGTCCACGTCGCAGGCGATCACGTTGCGGATGCCCATCGCGCGCATGATGGAGATCGACACCAGGCCGAGGCCGCCGCAGCCGAGCACCGCCACCCAGTCCTTCGGGCCGAGTTCGGGGAGCTTGGTGATCGCGCTGTAGGTGGTGAGGCCGGAACAGGCGAGCGTCGAGGCGAAGGAATCGTCCACCCCGGTGGTATCTACGAGGTATTTAGGGTGCGGGATCAGCACGTGCGTCGAGTAGGCGCCCGGGCGGTTCACGCCGAGGAAGCGCGTTCCCGACACGCAGTAGTTGTCCTGGCCCGCCTTGCACACCGCGCATTTCCCGCAGCCGATCCACGGGTACACGAGCCGGCGCTGACCCACTTTGAGTCCGCGCAGGATCTTGGCCGCACCGCTGCCGAAGGCCTCGACCACGCCGAAAGGCTCGTGGCCCAGCGTGAAGGGCGGCACGCAGCCGCGGTCCTTGACGTAAAAACGCTTGCCGCCGCCGAGGTCGAAGTAGCCGTCCCAGATGTGCAGGTCGCTGTGGCACACGCCCGAGCGGGTGATGCGCACCAGCACCTCGGTGCCCTTTGGCTTGGGCGTCTGGGTGAAGACTGTCTGCAGCGGCTTGCCGTGTTCGGTGACCTGGTAGCTCAGCATGGTGGTGCCTTCCTTTGGGTTATTCCTGTCAATCGGCCGGGACGGCCCGTTCTTTTGCCCACGCCCTGAGGGCGGTGACCTTCTCGGCCATGACGACCGACAGGGGCCGGGTACGTTTGAACTCGGCGGCGAGGTGCGCGGTGGCGAGTGAGGATTTCTCGGCCAGCGCCTCGTACAGCGAAGACACTATCGCCTGCTCGATCTCCGCCCCGGAAAAACCTTCGCTCGCGGCGGCAAGCGCGGGAAGGTCGAACTTCGCCGGGTCGATCTTTTTCTTCGCCAGGTGGATTTTCAGGATCTGCACGCGCGCCTCGGCCCCGGGCAGGTCGACGAAGAAGATTTCGTCGAAACGCCCCTTGCGCAGGAGTTCCGGCGGCAACGCGGAAATGTCGTTTGCGGTTGCGACCATGAACACCCGGCTGGTGCGCTCGGCCATCCAGGTGAGCAGGGTGCCGAGCACGCGGCGCGACACGCCGCCATCGGAGTCGCCGCCCGAGTCGCCGGCGATGCCTTTTTCGATCTCGTCCATCCACAGCACGCAGGGCGACATCGCCCCGGCGATGGACAGCGCCTCGCGCATGTTGCGCTCGGTCTCGCCGTGGTACTTCTGGTAGAGCGTGCCGAAGTCGAGGCGAAACAGGGGCAGGTGCCAGCTGCCGGCCACGCACTTGGCCGCCAGGCTCTTGCCCGCACCCTGCACGCCCAGCAGCAGCATCCCCTTGGGCGGGGGCAGCGGGCTGTCGGGCGAGGGGTTGAGGAACACTTCGCGCCGCACCTTGAGCCAGCGCTTGAGGTTGGCGAGGCCGCCGAGTTCTTCGGCGTTCGGGATGCCGGGTTCGAGGGTCAGGATTTCGCTGGCCTGCAGGAACTGGTGCTTGGCCTTGAGCACCGTGCCGATGTCGGACAGGGTCACCGCGCCGTCGTCGCGGATCGCCATGCGCGCGAGGCGCCGGATGTCCTCCTCGGTCAGCCCGCCCAGGTGCTGCACCAGCATGTTGAGTGCGTCGCGGCTGCCGGTGACGCGCTCACCGGAGGACTCCCGGTAGCGCGCCGCTTCCTCGTTCAGGATCTTCTGGATCTGCGCCGCGTCGGGCAGCGAAGGCTTGAAGCGCGCGGTGATGCGCGCGAGGTCGTCGGGGACGTCGAGCTTGGCCGACAGGAACACCAGCATGCGGTGCGAGGACTCGGATTTCTGTGCGATGTCCTTGATGGTGCGGATGACCACCGGCTCGCCGAAGAAGGAATGCGCGTCAAGGAACAGGTAGATCGCGTTCTGCGGCGAGCTTTCGACATGGCGCAGCGCCTCCTCGATGCTCTGGGTGTTGAAGGCCGATTCGCCCGTGGGCTGCCGGCGCAGGCCGCGCGTGATGCTCCAGACAAACAGGCTGCGCTCGTTGAGCGTGGCGAACCGCTCGAGCATGAGGAGGACTTTCTGCTCCTCGTGGGATTCGACCGCCACGATCGGCATTTTTGCCGACAGCAGCGATTCGAGCTCCTTGATGTCGGTCATGCCGGTCCCGTCACGGCCGCCGCCGCAGCCAGGGACTGGTCGATGTCCCACAGGATGTCCTCCAGCGTTTCCAGGCCCACCGACATGCGCACCATGTCGGGCAGCACGCCGGCCTTCAACTGCTCCTCCTCGGACATCTGCCGATGGGTGGTCGAAGCCGGGTGGATGATGAGGGTCTTCGCGTCGCCGATGTTGGCGAGGTGGCTCATGAAGGTGGCGGCCTCGATGAATTTCTCGCCGGCCTTGGCGCCGCCCTTTACGCCGAAATTCAGGAGGCCCGAGGCGCCTTTGGGCAGGTACTTCTTCGCGAGGGAATGATATTTATTGTCCGGCAGGCCGGGGTAGTTGACCCACGCCACCTGCGGGTGATTCTGCAGGAACTGCGCGACCGCCAGCGCGTTGGCGCAGTGGCGGTCCATCCTCACGTGCAGCGTTTCGAGGCCCTGCATGAGCTGCCACGCCGCGAGCGGCGCGAGCACC
>JANNWA010000228.1:0-3666 GCA_031408275.1 Pseudomonadota bacterium | reverse complement strand
CGCAAACGCCGAATAGCCCACCACGCGATCGCGGCCCCCGGCCGTATCGCCCGAGTTGCAGGCCGCCAGCCGCCGGATCGCGAGGCCCTTCCTGCGGGCCAGCGCGAGCAGGCCGTTGAGCGGCGTGGCGCCGCAGGCCTGGTCGTGGGAGAGGCCGTCCTCGAGCCGTGAGATCTTCCCGACCGTGTCGCCATCGATGCGCTGCGCCTCCTCGTAGGGGTGGTAGTGCGAGAGGTCGGTGCTGATCACGATGAGGGTCTCCGGCCCGCCCCAGAGAGCCTCGAGGACCTGCGCGACCTGATCCGGCGTTGCCGCCCCCACGGCCAGCGGCACCAGGGAGAAGCTGCCGAGCACGCGCTGCAGGAAGGGCAGCTGAACTTCCAGCGAATGCTCCATGGCATGCGCCGGGGCGCTGGTCACGACCTGCGGCAGGGCGGACAGCGAGCGCACCGCGTCCGCGTCGACCGGGATAGCGCCCAAGGGCGTTGCGAAAGATTCGGCGCCGGGCAGGGCCAGCCCACGCACCGCCACCCGGTGAACCGGGCCGAGGAGCACGACGCGCTTCACAACGCCGCGCGCCGCAGCGAGTTCGTTGTAGGCATGGGCTGCCGTCTGACCGGAATAGACATAGCCTGCGTGCGGCACGATCAGGACCTTGGGATGGCCGAAGCGCACGTCGAAGGTATCGACCCCGTCGAGCAGCTCGTTGACCTCTGCGAGCAGGACGGCCGGATCGGCGGGATAGAAGGTGCCGGCGACGGCGGCGGGGCGGACTGTGCTCATGACGGCCATATGGGGATGTGGAGGTGACTTTTCTAGCCCCCGGCGAAGCGGGCGTCAAGGACTTGCTACGAGTGTGTGATGGCTTCCTGCCGGTCCGGCCGGTCCAGGTGCGGGATGCAATTGAAACTCACCACCCGCATCGAGCGCGGGCTCACGAATATTTCGCTGAAGGCGGAGTTGCGGTACTGCAGGTTCAGCTCGATCGCGGCTTGGGCGGGCGCCTGCAGAACGGAAGACACGCCGCGGCTGATCGCGCCACCCGAACTCGCCGCCAGCACGTTGGCGTCGTGGGGCAGGCCTTCGCAGGCTGCGCGCATCGCCGCGGCAACCCGCTCGCCGAATTCGCGCCAGGTTTCGGGCAGGGGCCCCGGCAGCTTCTCCTCCGACCAGTCGAGCAGCGCGGCCTTGATCGTGCGGTAGAACTCGCGCACGTCGCCCTTGGCGCGCGCCTTCGCCCAGCCCTCGCCGTGGTAGGCCCGGTACAGCGCGTCGCCCGAGTATTCGTTCCAGCCCGGGTGCTCGACCACGGGCTGCGCCGAGCCCATCGCCTCCAGCAGGGTGCGCGCGGTCTGCCGCTGCCGCTCGAGCGTGCCCGACACGGCGCGCGCGAACACGATGCCGCGCGCGTCGAAATGCTCGCCCAGCCAGGCCGACTGCCGGTGGCCGAGCACGGAGAGGTTGTCGTAGTTCTCGGCGGCGAAGGACGCCTGGCCGTGGCGGACGAGGTACAGGGTTGTCATTTTTTACAAAACCGGAAAGATAATTTGCTTGCAAGCCGCTCCTGGAGCCGGCCTTTGATGGTAAATGTTCAACTTTTATCCACCGATCCGTCATCCAGGATCTCGATCACGCCCTGCAGCGCGCGAATCACCGACTGGCGCCGGACGCTCTCCCGGTCGCCGGAAAAGTGCCGCGTCTCGGAGCGCGGCACGGCCTCGCCGCTGCGTGCCCACGCAAAGCACACCATGCCCACGGGCTTGGCGCGCGTGCCGCCGGTGGGGCCCGCTACGCCGGTGACGGACACCGAAACGGTTCCCGGGCTGGCGGCCAGCGCGCCGAGCGCCATCTCGCGCGCCGTGTCCTCGCTCACCGCGCCGTGGCTCGCCAGGGTGGCGGCGGAGACCTTCAGCATTTCCTGCTTGGCCTCGTTTGAATAGGTGATGAAGCCGCGGTCGAACCACTCCGAGCTGCCCGAGATCGCGGTGACCGCCTCGGCCACTCCCCCGCCGGTGCAGGATTCGGCGGTGACGAGTTTCTCGCCCTTGGCTTTGAGCAATCGCCCGGCGACCGCGGCCAGATCGGTGGCTGATTTCCCCTCGTTGACTGCCGCCATGACCCGTCCTCAGAACCAGATGCGCTTCGCGATTGCCAGCGCGAGCAGCGTGTAGCCCGCGGCGAGGATGTCGTCGAACATCACGCCGAACCCGCCCTTGATGCGCTTCTCGAGCTCGCGGATGGGCGATGGCTTGACCACGTCGAAGATCCGAAACAGGAAGAACGCCGCCACCTGCCAGTAGAGCCCGTCCGGCGCGATCACGAGGATCAGCAGGAACGCCACGACCTCGTCCCAGCACATGCCCCCGTGGTCCGAGATCCCGAGGTTGCGGCCGGTGATGCCGCAGGCCCAGACGCCGATCGCGAACAGCACTGCGATCAGCGCCAGCATTTCCCAGGATGAATAGTGCGGCGCCAGCAGCCAGTAGAGCGGGAACCCGACGAGCGTTCCGGCGGTGCCGGGCGCGAAGCGGGACAGCCCGGCGCCGAAGCCGAACGCGACGAAATGCGCCGGGTGGCTGAAAACGAAGCGGAACCCGGGGCGCAGGATCATCATGGAACGGGACTGAAATGGTCGAACCCCGCGGCTGGGGCCATCGTATTGCCTGCGGCGTCCAGCAGCGTGAGTTTTGCCTCACCCTTCTGGATGAATCCCACGCACGTGAGCGCGAGGCCGAGTTCCCCCGCCAGCGCCTCGATTTCGGCGCGGCGCGACTGGGGCGCGGTGAAAACGAGCTCGTAGTCGTCCCCGCCGGACAGCACGCAGTTGCGCTCGAGCTCCACGTCCGCGAGGCGCGCGAACACATCGGGGCGCGGGATCTGCGCGTAATGCACCAGGGCCCCGGCCGAGGAGCGCTCAAGCACGTGCGCGAGGTCGCCGGCGAACCCGTCGGACACGTCGATCGCCGAGGTCGCGATGCCGCGCAGCCGCTCGCCCAGCGCAACGCGCGGCTGCGGCTCGTGCAGCCGCGCGAGCATCGCCTGCGCGTCCCGGGCGCCGAGCGGCACCCCGCCGAGCTGGTGGGCGAGGCCGAGCGCGGCGCCACCAAGCCCGCCGGATACCCAGATCTCGTCGCCGGGCTGCGCACCGGCACGGTACAGCGCGAGCCCGGCCGGCACTTCGCCCATGATGGTGACGGAGATCGTGAGCGGTCCGCGCGTGGTGTCTCCGCCGACCAGCGCGACGTCGAACCGCGCGGCGAGCGCGAAGAACCCGGCCGAAAACCGTTCGAGCCATGCCTCGTCCGCATCCGGCAGCGCGAGCGCGAGCGTGGCCCAGCGCGGCGCGGCGCCCATCGCCGCCATGTCCGAAAGGTTGACCGCAAGCGACTTGTGGCCGAGCTTGAAAGGATCGGCGCCGGCGGAAAAGTGCCGCCCCTCGACGAGCATGTCCGTGGAAACGGCGAGTTCCATTCCGGGCGCGGTGCGCAACAGCGCGCAATCGTCGCCGACGCCGAGCTCGACGCCGTGCGCCGGGCGCGACTTGGCGAAATACCGCTCGATCAGCTCGAATTCGGACAGCACCGCGGATGCGCGCAAGCCGACCGGTCGGGCGGCCTGCGGCGCGCCGCGGCGCCCGGCCGCGAACTCGGCCGGGCGCAATTGCGC
>JANNWA010000227.1:0-9513 GCA_031408275.1 Pseudomonadota bacterium | reverse complement strand
CGACACCTACGACACGCTGCGCAGCCGGCGGCCGTATAAACCCGCGATGGACCACTCCGCGGCGTCATCCATCATCCTGTTGGGCGACCGCAAGTCCCTGCCGGAGCATTTTGACCCGGAAATTCTCGCGGCCTTCCGGTCCGGCGTGGCCGATTTCCGGGATATTTTCGAGACTATCCGCGACTAGACGAGAAGAGGGGGGCCGCCCCTCCTCAGACCTCCCCCTAGGCGTCCGGGTCGAGCGTCTTTTCGATCCGGCGGGCGAAGACGGCCATTTCCTTGCCCGCCTGCTTGTCGCCTTTCCTGACGGCCGCTGCGATGCCGCTCTGCCAGGCCGCCAGCGCTTCCTTCGCGCGCCCGGCGTCCGCAAGCGCTTTGCCCAGCAGCTTCCAGGCGGCCGAATAGCCGGGATCCTTTTCCACCGCATCGCGGAAATACCCGGCCGCCCGGCCTGCGTCCCCGCCCTTCAGGTATTCGTTGCCCAGCGAGTAGCGCAGCAGTGCGCCGTCGCGCGGCGTGCCGAGCAGTTTTTCCAGGTTGGTGATCAGGGGGGCGTTCACGCGGGCCGGGATACTTGGGCTAAGATAGGTGCGTCTTCACGAAGCGATTCTACCCGCGCATCATGACCACTGCGAAAACCGCCATCCATTCGAAAGACGCGCCGGCCGCCATCGGCACGTACTCGCAGGCGATCCGCGCCGGCGACACCGTCTATATCTCCGGCCAGATCGGTTTCGATCCGGCGACGATGCAGCTGGTGGAAGGCATCGATGCGCAGATCGACCGCGTGTTCCGCAACCTGGCGGCGATAGCCCTGGCTGCGGACCTCAGCCTCGAGCGGGCGGTGCGGATGACGGTGTACCTCACCGACCTCGCGCATTTCGCGCGGGTGAACGAGGTGATGGCACGCTATCTGCGCGAGCCCTATCCCGCGCGCGTTGCGATCGGCGCGGCCAGCCTGCCCCGCGGCGCGCTGGTCGAGATCGACGCGATCCTGTACGCGGGGTGAAAGCGGCGAAGCCCGCGCCGAAGTCCGTCCCGAAGGCGGTTGCGAAACCGGCCAGGAAAAGTGCCGCAGGGTTTGCCAAAAAACTCGAGAAGCTCGGCATCCGCTCGCGGTTCGATCTCGTCCTGCATCTGCCGATGCGCTACGAAGACGAAACCGTGCTTACTCCGGCGCATGCCGCCCGGCCCGATACCCCGGTCCTCGTCGAAGCAACGGTGCTGGCCACGGAGGTGGCCTACCGCCCGCGCCGCCAGCTGGTCGTGCGAGCCCTGTCCGGCGACACGCCCGTAGCGCTGCGTTTTTTCAACTTCTATCCGAGCCAGCTGAAGCAGTTCGAGCGCGCGATCGAGGATGGCCTGAGCGTGCGCGCATTCGGCGAAGTCCGGCACGGGCGCGGCGGTGCGGAAATGGCGCATCCGCGTTACCGCCTGGTCCATCCAGGCGATCCCCTTCCGGAGGCGCTTACTCCGGTCTATCCAGCCACTGCAGGCGTTAGCCAGCCTGCGCTGCGGGCTGCGGTGCTCGATGCCCTGGCCACCGAGCCTCTGGGGGACTCGATTCCCCCGGCACTCAGGAAGCGCTACAGCCTTGAGGACTTCGCGGCCGCCGTGCGCTTCCTGCACTTGCCGCCCCCCGGCGTAGATCCATGGGAGCTGATCGGCAGGACGCATCCGGCCTGGAACCGGGTGAAGTTCGACGAACTGCTGGCCCAGCAGTTGTCCATGCGCATGCACTACCTCGCACGGCGCAGCCGTTCGGCGCCTGTGCTGCGCGCGGACGGGCCACTGCTTTCCAGGTTCATGGGGGCGCTGCCGTTTCGGCTGACCTCCGCGCAGCAGCGGTGCCTCGCCGAGATCACCGGTGACATCGGCCAGGCCCATCCGATGCAGCGGCTGCTGCAAGGCGATGTCGGCAGCGGCAAGACCATCCTCGCGGCGCTGGTGGCGCTGGCAGCCGTCGATGCCGGCTGGCAGGCCGCAGTGATGGCGCCTACCGAGATCCTTGCCGAGCAGCACTACCGGAAATTTTCCGAGTGGCTCGGCCCGATGGGCGTAAAGATTGCGTGGCTGCACGGCGGCCTCGCATCCAGGGACAAGCGGGCCGCACGCGAGGCCGTGGCTGCGGAAGGCGCCGGCGTCGTCATCGGCACCCACGCCTTGTTCCAGGAGGGCGTCGAATTCGCGCGGCTGGGCCTCGCCGTCGTTGACGAGCAGCATCGCTTCGGCGTGCAGCAAAGGCTGGCGTTGCGCAGGAAGGCCGATTGCGAAGGCGTGGTGCCGCACCAGCTCATGATGAGCGCCACGCCGATCCCGCGAACCCTGTCGATGAGTTACTACGCCGACCTGGACGTTTCGGTTATCGACGAGCTTCCCCCGGGCCGCACCCCGGTGAAAACCCGGCTGATCTCAAACGCGCGTCGCGCAGACGTGCTTGCGCGGATCCGTGAGGCCTGCGCAGCGGGCGAGCAGGCCTACTGGGTATGCCCGCTGATCGAGGAGTCGGAAACGCTCGACCTGCAGACGGCGCTCGACACCCATGCGCAGATGCAGGCGCAGTTCCCCGGGCTCGGCGTTGGCCTGCTGCATGGGCGCATGCCCTCGGCGGAGAAGGCGGCAGCCATGCAGGCATTCAAGGAAAACCGGCTCCAGCTGCTCGTTTGCACGACGGTGATCGAAGTGGGCGTGGACGTGCCGAACGCGTCCCTGATGGTCATCGAACACGCCGAGCGTTTCGGCCTGGCGCAATTGCACCAGCTGCGCGGGAGGGTCGGGCGTGGCCGCCGTGAAAGCGATTGCATCCTGCTCTATGCGGACCCCTTGTCGCAAATGGCGCGCGCAAGGCTCAAGGTGATCTACGAGAACGCCGACGGTTTCGAAGTGGCGCGCGCCGACCTGCACTTGCGCGGACCCGGGGAGTACCTCGGCGAGCGGCAGAGCGGTGCGCCGCTGCTGCGCTTCGCCGACCTCGAGAAGGACGAGCCGATGATCGCCGTCGCGCGCGAGGCGGCCGGCACGATGCTCGAGGAATTCCCGGGACAAGCGCGGGCCCATGTCGAGCGCTGGCTGGGTAGCCGGCAGGATTTCGCCCGGGTCTGAGCCGCAACGGCGGATGCGATAATCGCCGCATGACCCGTGCACAGATCCTGGCGAGGCTGAACGCCTACGAGCGGCTGGTCCGGCTCGACAAGCCGATCGGCACGCTGCTGCTGCTTTGGCCGACGCTCTGGGCGGTCTGGATCGCGTCCGCCGGCCGGCCGCGCGGCGAGGTGGTGCTGATCTTTTCGATCGGGACGCTGCTCATGCGCTCAGCCGGGTGTGCGGTGAACGACTACGTGGACCGCCGGTTCGACGGGCACGTCGAGCGGACGCGCAATCGCCCGGTGGTGGCCGGGGAGATCCGGCCCTGGGAAGCGCTTGCCGTGGCCGCAGTGCTTGCGCTCGTCGCTTTCGGTTTCGTGCTGTTCCTGTCCCCGCTTGCGATCCAGCTGTCGTTTGTCGCGCTGTTCGTCGCGGCGACCTATCCGTTCACGAAGCGCTTCTTCTGGTTTCCGCAAGCCTATCTCGGCATCGCGTTCGGTTTCGGGATCCCGATGGCGTTCGGTGCGGTCCTGAACGCCCTGCCCCCGGTGTGCTGGTGGCTCCTGCTGGCCAATGTGTTCTGGGCGCTCGCCTACGACACTGAATACGCGATGGTCGACCGCGAGGACGACAAGCGCATCGGCATTCGTACGGCCGCGGTGGCGCTCGGCCGGTACGACGTTGCCGGAGTGATGTCGTTCTATGCCGCTACGCTTGCGGTGCTTGCATGGGTCGGCGCACTGGCCGGGCTGGGCGTCCCGTATTTCGCCGGCCTCGGCGTTGCGGCGGGGCTCATGGGCTATCATTGGCTTTTGATTCGCGGCCGTTCGCGCGAGGGCTGCTTCAAGGCTTTCATGCATAACAACTGGGTCGGCGCCGCCATCTTCGCCGGGATCGTGTTGTCGTATCCCGTTGCGGGCCTCGCGTGAGCGCGCAGTCGAGCGAGCAGTCGATCGACGAAGCGCCGCTTGCGAGCTTCGAGTTCCGACGCGGCGAGCCTGCCGGCTCGCACCTTGCGCTTTTCTCCTCGCGCCTCGTACACCGTGGTGCCGATTTCTCGGAAACGATGCCGCTCAACCGGATGGGCGCGGTGCGCATCGGTTTCGAGCGCGACAACAGCCGCATTACCTGGGGTTGCGTGCTGATGGTCGTGGCGCTTGCCCTGTTTGCCGCATCCTGGCCGTTGCGCATGCTGGTCACTTCGGCGCTGGGCGAAGTGGCTGGGCAGCCGCAGGGCGGCGCATTCCTGCCTGCGGCACTGCGCGCGCTCGATCTCTGTGTCGCGCTGCTGCCTTTCGCCAGCGTTGCGATCGCGATCTGGGCGGCCGCGTGGGTGGCGCTTGGCTGGGTCGGCCATACGGTGCTCACGATCGTGATTGCGCCTTCGGAACGGGAATATGCCGCGCGCGGACACGATCCTGTGCTGCAGGAGTTTGCCGAAAGCGTTGCTGCGCGCATCGCGGGGCGTCGCCAGTGATGCAGTACTCCGATCTCCGCGACTTTCTTGCGCAACTCGAATCCCAGGGCGAACTCAGGCGCGTCCACGCCGGGGTTTCGCCGAAGTTCGAGATGACCGAGATCTGCGACCGCGTGCTGCGCGACGGTGGTCCGGCCGTGCTGTTCGAGAATCCCGCCGGGCATACGATCCCGGTGCTCTGCAACCTGTTCGGCACGGTGCGGCGCGTTGCGCTCGCGATGGGCGCCGAAGATGCGGCTTCGCTGCGCGCCATCGGCCGGCTGCTCGCGGCGCTCAAGGAACCGACGCCGCCCAAGGGTTTCAAGGATCTCTGGGACAAGCTGCCCGAGCTGCGCCAGCTGGCTTCCAGGGTGCTCGACATGGCGCCCCGGGTGGTTTCCTCAGCGCAGTGCCAGGAAGTGGTGCGCGAAGGCAAGGACGTCGATCTTGGGCAACTGCCGATCCAGACCTGTTGGCCGGGTGACGCCGGGCCGCTGATTACCTGGGGGCTTACGGTCACCCGCGGACCGCAGGGGCTGCCGCACTCAAAGCCGCGGCAGAACCTCGGGATTTACCGCCAGCAGGTGATCGGTCCGAACCGGGTGATCATGCGCTGGCTGGCGCATCGCGGCGGGGCGCTCGACTTCCGCGATCACCAGCTTGCGCATCCGGGCAAGCCGTTCCCGGTTTCAGTCGCTTTGGGCGCAGATCCGGCAACGCTGCTGGCGGCGGTTACGCCGGTGCCCGATTCCCTCAGCGAATACCAGTTTGCCGGGCTGTTGCGCGGCGGCCGTACCGAGTTGGTGAAGTGCGTGGGCAACGACCTGCAGGTGCCCGCCAGGGCCGAGATAGTGCTTGAAGGTGCGATCCACCCGGGCGACATGGCGCCCGAAGGTCCTTTCGGAGACCACACGGGCTATTACAACGAAGTCGACTCCTTCCCGGTCTTCACGATCGAGCGAATGACGATGCGCCGCTCGCCCATCTACCACAGCACCTACACGGGCAAGCCGCCCGATGAGCCGGCCATGCTCGGCGTGGCCCTGAACGAGGTGTTCGTGCCGCTGCTCGTGAAGCAGTTCCCCGAGATCGTCGATTTCTACCTGCCGCCGGAAGGGTGCTCGTACCGCATGGCGATCGTGAGCATGAAAAAGCAGTATCCCGGGCACGCCAAGCGCGTGATGTTCGGCGTGTGGAGCTTCCTGCGCCAGTTCATGTACACGAAGTTCATCGTCGTCACCGACGACGACGTGAACGTGCGCGACTGGAAGGAAGTGATCTGGGCGATCACCACTCGAGTCGACCCGGCGCGCGACACGCTGCTCGCCGCGAACACGCCGATCGACTACCTCGACTTCGCCAGCCCGGTCGCCGGGCTCGGGTCCAAGATGGGGATAGACGCGACCAACAAGTGGCCGGGCGAAACGGCGCGGCAGTGGGGCACGCCGATTTCCATGGATGCCGCCGTCAAGAAACGCGTGGATGCGCTGTGGAAGGACCTCGGGCTGTGAGCGGCGATCCGCAGGAGGGACTGAAGGCATGGACCCATGTGATCTACGGACTGCACGCGTTCTCGGTCCTCGCGGGGATCTTCACGCCGGCGTTCGTGGTGACGGCGTTCCTGCTCGGCTGGCCGTCGATAGTCGCGGTGATACTGAACTACGTGAAACGTTCCGATGCGGCCGGGACGTTCCTCGAATCGCATTTCGGCTGGCAGATACGCACTTTCTGGTTTGCGGCGCTATGGTGCGTCGTCGGCGCCGTGCTCTGGGTGACCCTGATCGGGATTCCGTTTGCGATCGGCCTTTGGGTTGGTACCGGGGTTTGGGTGGCCTACCGCGTGATCCGGGGGTGGCTGGCCCTGGTCAAGGACAAGGCCCTGCCAGCGTGACGAGAAGAGGGGCTGCCGCCCCTCCTCAGACCTCAACACGAGACGAGAAGAGGGGCTGCCGCCCCTCCTCAGACCTCCCCGCGCGCGGGCTTCATCTCGCGTAGACCCAGTTCAGCAGTGCGTCCTGCGCGGCCTGGGATTGCGCGGCGTTCGGGTGGTTGACGATCATGGTCACGGCGTGGCGCCGCCCGCTGCGGTCGAGTACATAGCCGGCAATCGAGCGCACGTCCGCCAGTGACCCGGTCTTGATATGGGCCTGGCCGGAGATCGCTTCGCCCTTCATGCGCCGCCGCATCGTGCCGTCCACCGCGACCAGGGGCAGCGAGGCGAGCAGTTCGGGCATCAGCGGGCTGCGGAATCCGGCGATGAGCAGCGTCGTGAGGCTCTGGGCGCTGATCCTCTCGATGCGCGACAGCCCGGCCCCGTTGTCGATGACAAGTTCCGGGAAATCGAGTCCTTTCCTGGCCAGCCACGCCTTGATCGCGCGCTGGCCGTTCTCGGTGGTGGCCGGCGTGCCGGCCTGATCGGCCGCAATGGCGAGGTAAAGCTGGCGGGCCATGACGTTGTTGCTGAACTTGTTGATGTCCCGCACGACCTCCGCGAGCGCGGGCGACTCCATGGACGCGAACGGTCTCGCCTGGGCCGGCATGGCGCCATCGCGCACGCTGCCTGCGATCGATCCGCCGAGCTCTCCCCACAGGAGGCGAAACAGGCTGCCCGCGTACTGGGTCGGCGAGAGCAGCGCGACATGCCAGTCGCGCTCGCCACAGGCGGTGTTGTAGCTGCCGGTGAAGAGCGCACGCGGGGGGGAGGCCTGCGGCTGGAAATCGGGCTTCAGCCGTTCGCGCCAGTCTCCGCAGGATCCCTCCGCGAGGCGTACCACGCTGACCGTTTCGACGATGCGCGGCTCTGCGGTCACGCGCACCCCGCCGCGCTCCGGGTCGGGTGCAAACAGGAAGCGGACCGACTTGAAATTGAGCAGCAACGGATCCGGGCCGACGTTGTATGGCCGCAGCGATTCCCCGTCGAACCGGGCGGCATCGTATTCGCCGGTCGCGTAGTGGGTTCGGTCGAGGACGAGGTCGCCGCGGATGTCTTTCAGGCCGCGGGCGCGCAGGTCCCTCAGCATCAGCCAAAAGGCTTCCAGGGTCAGCTTCGGGTCGCCCGAGCCCTTGAGGATCAGGTCGCCCTCCAGAACCCCGTCCCGCAACGGGCCGATCAGGTAGATTTCCGTGCGCCACTGATAGGCTGGTCCGAGCAGTTCAAGGCCGGCGAAAGTGGTTACTAACTTCATCGACGAGGCCGGATTCATCGGCGCGCCGGGATTCACCGACAGGAGCGGGCGGGTCGCGCCGACCTCCTGGACCGAGATGCCTACGCTTGAAACCGGGATGCCTGCGACCCGCAGGGCTTGGGCAACTGCGGGGGGCGGCGAGTCGGCCGCGCGGGTGGCGAAGGGGGTCAGGACGACCCCAAAGAGGGCCAGCGCGACGCGGATAAGCCATTGAATTTGCATGATCCCGGATTCTACGGTGCTTTAATGTCTTGAAATTTGGTCAATACGTCTCTATTATTAGCACTCGCAGGGGATGAGTGCTAACAGCGCCGACGTCCCCGCTCAGTCGGGTTGGCTGTTTACGTGCTTCATGCAAGCACCGCCCAGTGGCCCTTTACCTCGTTGACTCAATAGGATTGGAGACTCGAATGAAAATTCGTCCCCTGCACGATCGTGTGATCGTCAAGCGTATCGAAGAAGAGCGCAAAACCGCCTCCGGCATCGTCATCCCGGATACCGCAACCGAAAAGCCGGACCAGGGCGAGATCGTCGCCGTCGGCAAAGGCAAGAAGAATGACGACGGCAAGATCACGCCCCTCGACGTCAAGGTCGGCGACCGCGTGCTGTTCGGCAAGTACAGTGGCCAGACCGTCAAGGTCAAAGGCGACGAACTCCTCGTGATGCGCGAGGAAGACATCATGGGCGTGCTCGAGTAGGCGTAATCCACGCCCGATCCGCTCAACCCCACATTCCCAGATTCAGGAGAGAAATTAAATGGCTGCTAAAGAAGTCCGCTTCCACGAAAACGCTCGCGTCAAGATGGTCCACGGACTGAACATCCTGGCCGACGCGGTCAAAGTCACCCTCGGCCCCAAGGGCCGCAATGTGGTCCTCGAGCGCTCCTACGGCGCCCCGACGGTCACCAAGGACGGCGTGTCGGTCGCCAAGGAAATCGAACTGAAGGACAAGTTCGAGAACATGGGCGCGCAGATGTGCAAGGAAGTCGCCTCCAAGACGTCGGATGTGGCCGGCGACGGCACGACGACGGCGACGGTGCTGGCCCAGGCCATCGTCCGTGAAGGCATGAAGTACGTCGCCTCGGGCATGAACCCGATGGACCTCAAGCGCGGCATCGACAAGGCCGTGATCTCCGTGGTCGAAGAGCTCAAGAAAGCCTCGAAGCCCTGCACGACCTCGAAGGAAATCGCCCAGGTCGGCTCGATCTCGGCGAACTCGGACTTCGACATCGGCAAGAACATCGCCGACGCGATGGACAAGGTCGGCAAGGAAGGCGTGATCACGGTCGAAGACGGCAAGTCGCTCAACAACGAGCTCGATGTCGTCGAAGGCATGCAGTTCGACCGCGGCTACCTCTCGCCTTACTTCATCAACAACCCCGAAAAGCAGGTCGCGCTGCTCGATGACCCGTTCATCCTGCTGCACGACAAGAAAATCTCGTCGATCCGCGAACTGCTGCCGCTGCTCGAGCAGGTTGCCAAGGCCGGACGGCCGCTCCTGATCATCGCCGAGGAACTCGAAGGCGAAGCGCTGGCGACCCTGGTGGTGAACAACATCCGCGGGATCCTCAAGACCTGCGCCGTCAAGGCCCCGGGCTTCGGCGACCGCCGCAAGGCGATGCTGGAAGACATGGCCATCCTCACGGGTGGCACGGTGATCAGCGAGGAACTCGGCCTCAAGCTCGAGAACGCCACGCTGAAGGACCTCGGCCACGCCAAGAAGGTCGAGTGCGGCAAGGAAAACACCACGCTGATCGACGGCGCCGGCGAAAAGAAGGCGATCGAAGCG
>JANNWA010000226.1:0-1920 GCA_031408275.1 Pseudomonadota bacterium | reverse complement strand
CGCAGATGTCGTGCAGCTTCTGCGCGATCGCCTCCGGCATCGCCGCGCCGCCGCCGAAGATCCATTTGAGCGAGGACACGTCGCACTGCATAGCCTCCGGATTCGAAAGCAGGTCGACCACCATGGTCGGCACGTTGTCCCAGTGGGAACAGCGATAGCGCTCGACCAGTTCGGCGGCGGTCACCGGGTCCCAGCGCTGCTGGATGACCACGGTGCCGCCCGCATGCAGGCTGGCCAGCAGGCTGTGGATCAGGCCGGTAACATGGAAGAACGGTGCCGTAGCCAATGCCACGGTCTCGGCGGTCACGTGTTTCCAGAGCACGGAGCCGATCACGTTGTGCAGGACCGTGGCATGCGTGTGCATGCAGCCCTTGGGCTGACCGGTGCTGCCAGAGGTGTAGGGCATGAGGCACAGGTCGTCCGGTTTGGCGACGGAGGGCGCGGGAACATGCCCCGCGGCAAGCGCCGCGTCCCAGGCCGGGCTCCCCGCGGCCAGCACATGGCCGATGTCCGGCCCCGAAAAATGCGCGAGCACTTCCTGCCCGGCGATCGCCACGCGCGCGTCGCTGTCGGCGATGTAATGGGCAAGTTCCCCGGCGAGGTTGGCCGGGCTCACCGGCACCACCACCGCGTCGGCGCGCAGGATCGCCAGCAGTGCGATCACGAAATGGGCGCCGTTCTGCAGGTCGACCAGCACCCGGTCTCCGCGCCGCACTGCGCAGACATGCCGGAGGTAGCCGGCCAGCGCCTCGACTTGCGCAGTGGCTTCGCGATACGTGAGCGTCGTGCCTTGGAAATGCAGCAGCGGCTTATCCGGGGAGCGCCTGACCGAATCAGCGAACGCGCCGTGGATGGTTGTGCGGACCGGCGGCAGGTTGCGCGGCATGTCCGGCGGCCAGAAGGCGAAGTGGCGGGGTGTCATGGCGCGGAAGTATAAAGGCCCGCGTCCGCGAAACGCTGGCTTGCGTCTGGTGGGATTCCGCTATCCTTTGCGGCATAAAAACCAAGGAGACAGTTCCATGCAAGCAGCCAGGCTTTTTGCGACGGTATGCGCCGTGCTCTTCACCACATTCGCCTCGAGTACCGCCCTGGCCCAGGCGTGGCCGTCCGCCCCGGTGCGCATGCTGATCCCGTTCGGGGCCGGCAGCGCCACGGATGTCTATGCGCGCCTCGTGGGCAAGCACTTGTCCGACGCCTTCGGACAGCAGTTCGTGGTCGAGCCCAAGCCCGGCGCCAACGGGTCCATCGCGGCGCAACAAGTGGCCAAGGCCAAGCCGGACGGCCTCACGTTGTTCTTCACCACCAACACCACCCATGCGGCCAATCCCAGCCTCATGAAACAGATGACCTACGACCCGGTGAAGGACTTCGAGCCGGTGACCAAGATTGGCGGCATCGCGTTCTTCATGGCGGTCAGCGCGACCTCGCCGTACAAATCCGTCGCCGACATCGTGGAGGCCGCCAAGACGCAGCCCGGCAGGGTCTCCTACGCCTCGGGCAACAGCGTGGGCATCCTCTCGGGCGCCACCCTGCAGAAGATGACCGGCACGCAGATGACCCACGTGCCCTACAAAAGCACGCCGCAAGGCATGGTCGACATCATCGGCGGGCAGGTGACCTTCCTGTTCGTCGACCTCTCGGTGAGCCGGCCGCACATTCAGGCCGGGCGCGCGAAGCTCCTCGCCGTGGCCACGCTCAACCGCTCGCCACTCGCGCCGGAGATTCCTTCGATGGACGAGCTGGGCTACAAGGGGTTCGACATCCCGGCGTGGTTCGGGCTGTTCGCGCCGGCCGGGACGCCCAGGGACACTGTCGTGCGCCTCAATGCCGAGATGGTGAAGGTCATGGCCCGCCCGGACGTGAAGCAGACGCTGGCGTCCATGGGCATCGACGCCTACACGAGCACGCCCGAGGAATTGG
>JANNWA010000225.1:0-1563 GCA_031408275.1 Pseudomonadota bacterium | reverse complement strand
CGCCTAACGTAATGTCGGGCGACAGTATTGCTGCATAACATTGTCGACTGCGCCATAACCTGGCGGGCATGTTCTACCGGAACCCCATGTGCTCATTGGATTTTCTGTCGGTCGATGCGTACGACGAGTGTACTAACAAACCGTGAAAAGCGGCATACCACTTCATGTTGATCCAAATGACTATTTTCCGGTAGCCGGAGCCTGAGTGGCAGGACCTATTCTTCCGGCGCTACCGGTGCGCCGTATGCCGCGGCGCCGTGATCGCCAGGTAGATCTCCCGCAGCATCGTCAGCAGCGCGCCGATGAGCGCGAACATCGCCAGCACGAACAGCACGGCCACCGCCCAGGAAAGGTTGAGTGCCACGAAGGTGTCGAGGAACGCGATCGAGATGGACAGGCAGATGAACAGGCCACAGGTCACGGTGAGCGTAAACGCGGTGTAGATGGCCTTGATGCGCTTCGCGAGTGCGTCCAGTTCGAGCCGCGCAATTTCGGCCTTTTCGTCGGCCATCCCCGGCAGGCGGTCCTCCACCACGCGCCGCCGGTCGACGGCGCGCCCCAGCCGGTTGGTGAGCGCCGTGAGTATCGTGCCCACAGCCGTGAGCAGGAACACCGGCGCGATCGCAAGCTGGATGACATGGGTGATGTCGGTGATGCGCTCGATGGCCATGGGGTTGCGCTGCGCTCGGGTTGGAGGGGGCGATTCTACGCCCCTGCTGCTACCGCACCCGGACTTCCGGGAAGAAGTCCCGCATCAGGAAGGCCTCGAGTTCGGCGCTGTCGGCGGGGCGCGCCGACAGGGTCATTGACCGGCCCGTGCGCGGCGACTCCCACTGGAAGTCGCCGCTCGCCTGGTCGCGGATGACCTCGATGATGCGGCGCACGACAGCGATCTCGATGCTTGGATTGCTGCCACGGGGGACTTCGATCCTCTGCAGAGTGATGCGGCCCACCATCTTGTTCCAGCCGTAGAAGGACAGTTCGGCGTAGTCGAGGCTCTTGCTGCGGACCTGGAACACGCCGCCGCCGCGTTCCGGGTTGCTGCCGAAGGTCGGCGTGCGGGTGAGGCCCAGGTTCTCGGCGACCTCGCGGCTGTGGCGTTGCTGCTCCGTTTCGGCGGGGGGCGAGGGCGCAGCCTGTGCTGGCTCCCCCCGTGCGCGACGGCGGGCGGCGATCAACGACGCGAGGTCCTCTGCGGGAGGCCGCGCGGGTTCGGCGGGCGCGGGCGTGGCCGCTGGTGAGGGGCTGTCAAGGGTGATCACCCTAGACAGCGGGGCGGGCCGCGGCGGGGCTGCGGCAACAGTTGTACTGGGGCTGGGCGCCGGCTTGGCCCGGGGGGCGGGCGGCACCGGGGGGCGCTCGACTTCCGCAGGACGCGGAGGCGGGGGCGCTGGCGCGATGCGCACCGCGATCGAGCCGGTCTTCTTGCCCGACAGGGCGTCCTCGAAAGGCGTCATGTGGATCAGGGGCAGCCAGCCCAGCATGGCCGCGGCGTGCAGCAGGAGCGACAGTGCCACCGCCACCCAGAGCGTGGGGATCTCGATGCGGTCGTGACGGCTGCGG
>JANNWA010000224.1:0-2488 GCA_031408275.1 Pseudomonadota bacterium | reverse complement strand
GCACGGTCCGGATAGCCTCGCCGCCCGTCACCCGCCTGGCCGACGTGCTGCGCGACGAGCTCGGGCTCACCGGCACCAAGATCGGCTGCAATGCGGGCGACTGCGGGGCTTGCACCGTGCTGCTCGACGGGCGTCAGGTATGCGCTTGCCTGACAGCCGTCGGACAGGCCGCAGGCAGGGAAATCACAACGGTTGAGGGACTTGCGTCCGAAGGGCGCCTTTCGGTTCTGCAAACGGCGTTCCAGAAACACGGCGCCGCCCAGTGCGGCATCTGCACGCCGGGCATGCTAATGGCCGCTGCGGATTTGCTTCTGCGCAATGCCGCCCCGAACGAGGCACAGGTACAGGACGCGCTCGGCGGCGTGCTGTGCCGCTGCACCGGATACCAGAAAATCATCGAGGCGGTGCTGGACGTGGCCTCGACGCCCGGGCTGGCCCTGCCCCCAGTAGTTGGGGAGGCTGTCGGTGCCCGCGCGGCCAAGGTCGACGGCGTGGCCCGGCTCACGGGAGCGGAAGAGTTTGGCGCCGACGGCATCCCGGCCGAGGCACTGTGGCTTCGTGTGATCCGCTCGCCGCATCACCATGCGCGGTTTGAGCTTGGCGACCTCGACGCCGTGTTGAAGCGCACGCCCGGCCTCGAGCGCATCCTCACCGCGAAGGACGTGCCCTCCAACGGCTTCGGCATCTATCCGCACATCAAGGACCAGCCGGTGCTGAGCGATGGCGAAGCGCGCTTTCGCGGCGAGGCCGTGGTCGCGCTCGTGGGCACGCGCGAAGCGGTCGAAGCCTTCGAAGAATCGGCATTGCCGATCCGGTACGAGCCCCTGCCGCCCATCATGGGGCTCGACGCCGCCATGGCGCCGGGCGCGGCCCTGGTGCTGCCTGACCGGCCTGGCAACCTTTTGCAGGACGGCAGCGTGCGCAAGGGCGATCCGGCAGGCGCGTTCGCCGGCTGTGCGGCCGTGGCGGAGGGCAGGTTCGAGACCGCCTTCGTCGAGCACGCGTACATCGAACCGGAGGCCGGCTGGGCGAGGCGCGTCGGCAAGGGAAGGAACGCGCGCCTCGAAATCCATGTGACGACGCAAACGCCCTACATGGATCGCGACGAAATGGCGGTCGTGATGAAGTTGAAGCCTGCGCAGGTGCGCATCGTGCCGACGGCCTGCGGCGGGGGGTTCGGCGGCAAGCTGGACATGTCCGTGCACCCGCTTATCGGAGTCGCGGCCTGGCTTACGGGGAAGACCGTCGCCTGCATCTACACCCGGCCCGAAAGCATGGCCTCAACGACCAAGCGCCATCCGGCGCGCGTCCACGCAAAGTTCGGCTGCGATGCGACTGGCCGACTGGTCGCCTGCGAGGTCGATGCCGATTTCGACACCGGGGCGTATGCGAGTTGGGGCCCGACCGTGGCCACGCGCGTGCCCATCCATGCGACCGGCCCCTACGCCGTGCCGAACGTGCGCAACCGCGGCCGCGGCTTTTTCACCCATTGCCATCCGGCGGGCGCATTCCGCGGATTCGGCGTGCCGCAAGGTGCCATCGCGCATGAAGCCTTGATGGACGAGCTTGCCGACCGACTCGGCATCGACCGGCTCGAGTTCCGCCTGCGCAACGCGCTCAAGGCCGGAGATGCGACCGCCACCGGCCAGGTGCTCGAGCATTCGGCGGGCCTGGGCGAATGCTTGGAGCGGCTGCGGCCCCATTGGCAGAGGGCACAAAAGGAAGTCGCCGCGTTCAATGCCGGAGCGACATCCCTGCGCCGCGGCGTCGGCATCGGCTGCATGTGGTACGGGATCGGCAACACCTCGCTGTCCAATCCCTCCACCATGCGCATCGGCGTGTCGAAAGCAGGCGTGGTCACGCTCTACAGCGGAGCCCTGGACATCGGCCAGGGTTCGAACACCATCCTCACGCAGATCGCGGCGGATGCAGCCGGTCTGCCGATGAGCACGATCAGGCTCGTCACGGGCGACACCGATCTCACCGCGGATGCCGGCAAGACCTCGGCCTCGCGCCAGACCTTCGTGTCCGGCAAGGCCACCGAACTCGCGGCCCTCGACCTGCGCAAGAAACTATTTGCGGCTGCAAACGCCCCCGAAGGAGAGTATCTCGACCGCGCCTACAGGCTCGCGATCGAAAGCAACGGCACAAAGACGCACGTCGTGATCCGGCGGGACGGCATTACCCATCGCGTGCCTCTCAAGAAGGAAGTCCTCGGCGAAGGCTATTTCGACCCGCCCACCTCCCCGGCCGATGCCGATGGACAAGGCGTGCCCTATGCCAGCTACGCGTTTGCCGCACAGATTGCGGAGGTCGAAGTGGATCTCGAACTGGGAACGACCAGAGTGCTGCGCATCGTCGCTGCGCACGACGTGGGCCGCGCCATCAATCCCATCCAGGTCGAAGGCCAGATCCAGGGCGGCACCGTGCAGGGCCTCGGCCTTGCGCTCATGGAAGAGTACCTGCCGGGCCGCACCGAGAACCTGCA
>JANNWA010000223.1:0-15336 GCA_031408275.1 Pseudomonadota bacterium | reverse complement strand
CGCTCGGCCTGATCTTCACTTTCGTCACGCAGGACGTGGACGGCTGGTACCAGCGGCTGCTCGCCAAGGGCGTGGCGTTCGAGAAGACGCCGAAGGAAAACACGACCTACAGGATCTACAACTGCTTCTTCCGCGACCCGGACGGCTACCTGCTGGAAATCCAGCGCTTCCTCAGCCCGGAATGGCCCAAGCCGGTGGTGGCCGGCTGACCGGCAAGTGACCTTCGACCTGGACGCGGTGCGCTCGCAGTTTCCAGCGCTCGCGGGCGACACCGTGTTCTTCGACAACGCCGGCGGCTCGCAGGTCCCGGCGCGCGTGGCGCAGCGCGTGGCGGACTACCTCCTCGCGACCAACGTCCAGCTCGGCGCGAGTTACGCGCGCTCCATGCAGTCGGGCGCGCGCGTCGCCGAGGCCAACCGCAGCCTGGCCCGGTTGGTGAATGCGGCCGACCCCGCGGAGGTCGTGCTCGGTTCGTCGGCGACGCAGCTCCTCTTCAATCTCGCGCGCGCGATCGGGCGGACGCTGCAGCCCGGCGACCGGATCGTCATCACGGACGCCGACCACGCGGCGAACATCGGTCCCTGGCGCAGCCTCGAGCGGACCGGAATCCATGTCGACGTCTGGAAAATCGACCCGGCGACCATGCGCCTCGAGCTCCCGGCGCTCGACCGGGTGATGACCGAAAGGACGCGGCTGGTGTGCTTTACGCACTGCACGAACGTGCTCGGCAGCATTCATCCGGCTGCGGAAATAACACGCTTCGTGCACGAGCGCGGCGCGCAGGTCTGCATCGATGGCGTTGCTTTTGCGCCGCATCGCCGCGTGGACGTGCGCGGCATCGATGCCGACTATTACGTGCTGAGCCTGTACAAGGTGTTCGGTCCGCATATCGGGCTGTTGTATGCGAAGCGGGCGCATCTGGAGAGGTTGCCGAGCATCAACCACGAAAGCGTGGACGCCGAAGACATCCCGTACAAGCTCCAGCCGGGCAACCTCAATTTCGAGCTCGCCTGGGGCGCGGCCGGTGCGGTCGAGTATCTCGAGGACCTGGGTGCGGGTGCGGCAGACCCGGTTGCGGATGCGTTCGGGCAGATCGCGGCCCACGAGGAAGCGCTTGTGGCGAGGCTGCTCGGTTTTCTGCTCTCCCGCCGGGGCGTGCGCGTGATCGGCGAGCAGGTCGCGGATCGGGCGCGGCGTGTCTCCACCGTGAGTTTTGTCGTAGCGAATCGAGACTCGGCCTCGATCCCGCCGCATTGCGACGCGCACGGCATCGGGATCCGCTACGGCGACTTCTACAGCCGCGACCTGATCGACGCGCTCGGGCTGCGCGCATCGAACGGTGTGGTGCGGGTCTCGATGGCGCACTACAACTCGCTGGCGGAGGTGGACCGCCTGATCGGGATCCTGGATCGGGTGCTCTGAGGCTACGTGCTGCGCTGGACGCGGCCGTTGCGCCCCACTAAGCTTCTGCGTGCCTGATCGGGGGAGCACGTGGCGGAAATAAAGCGGATCAACCTGGCGCTGCAGGGCGGCGGCGCGCACGGCGCGTTCGGCTGGGGCGTGCTCGATCGTCTCATCGAGGACGAGCGCCTGGAGATCGAGGGCATCTCGGCCACCAGCGCGGGTTCGGTCAACGCGGTGGTCTACGCGCACGGCCGCATGCAGGGCGACCGCCAGGGCGCGCGCGACGCGCTGGAGCATTTCTGGAAGAAGGTCAGCGAGTCGGGGCAGAAGTACTCGCCGCTGAGCGGGTTTACCTGGACCGAAGGCAGCAACCTCAACTTCGCGCCCGGCTTCCTGATGTTCGAAACCATGATCCGGACGCTGTCGCCCTACCAGTTCAACCCGTTCGACTTCAATCCGCTGCGCGAGGTGCTCGCCCAGTGCGTGGACTTCAGCGCGTTCCCCGGCTGCAAGTGTGCCGAGCTGTTCATCTCGGCGACCAACGTGCGCACCGGCAAGGTCCGGGTGTTCCGCAACCACGAAGTGACGCTCGACAGCGTGATGGCCTCCGCGTGCCTGCCGCAGCTGTTCCGCGCGGTAAGGGTGGGCGAAGACGACTACTGGGACGGCGGCTACATGGGCAACCCGGCGCTGTTCCCGCTCTTCTACCACACGCAAAGCCGCGACGTGGTGATCGTGCACATCAACCCGATCGAGCGGCCGGGCGTGCCCGTGACGGCGCCCGATATCCAGGACCGCGTGAACGAGATCACCTTCAACTCGTCGCTCTTGCGCGAGCTGCGCGTGGTGGCGTTCGTCACCAAGATGATCGACGAGGGCTGGGTGAAGGACGAATACCTGGGCCGCCTGAAGCGCGTGCTGATGCATTCGATCAGCGCGGACGATGCCCTGCTCGGGCTGCCGGTGGCGAGCAAGCTGAACACCGACTGGCAGTTCCTGTCGCACCTGAGGGACCTCGGCCGCGCAGCCGCCGGCGCGTGGCTGGAGGAGAACTACGCGCATCTCGGCGAGCGCTCGACGGTGGACCTCTACCGCGACTACCTCGACGCCCCGGTGTTCGGCCCGCGCAAAAGTTGAACTTTTATTCGAAAAACCCAAGTTACGGTGCGGCTGGCAGGCCAACCACGTTGTGTACTCGCACAACCCCGGTCGATTCAGCGCCAGCGGGCGAGGGCGGGCTGATGCGCCATCGCGCATCCACCCCGCGCGGCCCTACAGGCCGAGCATCTTGCCGATCGCCGCGATGTACCGGCCGGCGATGATCGCGTCGAGTTTCGCGGTGTCGACGCCCTCCTGGATGCTCGAGTGCAGGCCTTCCAGCGCGTCGCGCACCCAGCTGTGCCCGGGATCGGGCGCCTGCAGCACGTTCCTGAGGGTTTCCACTTCGTCCCTGAGGGTCTGGATATCCGCGGTCCCGCCCTGTACCTTATCGAGGTCCCTTTCGAGGGCATGCACCAGCTTGCGGGCTTCTTCGATATCGATCATGGTGGCTGTGCTTTCAGTTGTGAGTCGTGATGATTCTGGGCGCAGGCGCATTTCCCCGGTTTGATCAGGATCAAGGTTGGCCCCACCGCGCCTGTTAGCTTGGTTACGAAACGACCAAGGAGGTTGACATGCAAGTACCGCTGCAAATCACCGTGCGCGACATGCCACACTCGGACGCGCTCGATGCGCGCATCCGCGAAAAGGCGGCCAAACTGTCCGAGTTCGACTCCAACATCACCAGCTGCCGAGTCACCATCGAGGAGTCGCGCAAGCACCACCGACAGGGCCGCCACTTCCAGGTCGCCATCGACGTACGCGTCCCGGGCAAGGAGCTCGTGGCCAACCGGTCGCACGATGAGGATGTGTACGTGGCGTTGCGCGACGCGTTCGATGCGATGAAGCGCCAGGTGGAGGAACATCTGCGCGTGAAGCGGGGCTTCGTGAAGAAGCACGCATCGGTTGCGCAGGCTGCGCCCGAAGCGCTGCAGGGAGAGCCGGAATGACGCGCCGCAAAATTCCAGCACCCCCCCCGGAGCGCGACTCGAACCGCGTAATCGAGCGCCCTGACGGCTTCTACTGGCAGAGCCTCGAATACGACAGGGAATTCGGGCCGTTCCCGACTTCGCTCGAAGCGCTGCAGCACATGCAGCTGCAGAGCGATGGCGAACTCGAGCCGGGCGAGTCGCTGGAAGAGGCCGAGGACGAAGTGGGCATCTCCGGCTGGGTCGATCCCGACACCGGCGAGCTCGCCGAGGAAGGCGTTCCGCGGCTCGAAGACCACTGAACCTGGCGCTTCACACGTCCGCGAGGCGGTTGGCGAGTACGCCGGCCGAGGCACGAACCGCGGCCTCGCCGGCGCAGGTGTCGACTGCAACGACTGCCGCCTGCTCGTCCTGGCCCAACGGTTCCCGAGCCAAAATCTGTTGTTCCAGGACCGCCGGTCCGGCCTCCGAGGCGTCCCCGCCCTGCGCCTCGCGCCGCGCCACGCGCTCGCGCAGGGTTTGCAAGGGCGCCTCGCACGAAACGATCGCGAAGGGCACTCCCGCTTCGTGCGCGAGGGCGCGAAACGATGCGCGCTGGCCGGCGGTCAGGAACGCCGCATCGAGGATGACCGGATAGCCGGCGGCGATCGCATGCCGCGCGAGGTCGGCCAGGCGCGCATAGGTGCGTTCGGTCACGACCGCCGAGTAGATGCCCTGCCCGAACCCGCTGCCCGTGCGCGCCTGCTGCGCCAGGCCGTGCAGGCGCTTTCTCTCCACGTCCGAACGCAGCAGCACGGCCTGCAGCGATTCCGCCAGCTGCCGCGCGATTGTGGTTTTGCCCGAGCCGGACAGCCCATGCATGACGATCACGCCGCTGCGGGTCGGCCTCGCCACGCCTTGCGCGAACTCCAGATAGTGCGCGTACTCCGCGCCGGCCCGCGCCACGGCTGCGGCTTCCATCCCGGGCTGGCGCGCGCGGATCCAGGCTACCTTGGCGCGGACCAGGGCGCGGTAAACGACATAGAAACGCAGGACGCGCAGCCCGGCATAGTCCCCGCAGACTTCGAGGTAGCGGTTCAGGAAGCGGAACGCGAAATCGGGCAGGCGGTGCTCCTCCAGGTCCATCACCAGGAAAGCGATCTCGTTCATCACGTCGATCCAGCGAAACTCCGCGTTGAACTCGATGCAGTCGAACGGCACGGGCACGCCGTCGAGCAGGACGATGTTGCGAAGGTGCAGGTCGCCGTGGCATTCGCGCACGAAGCCGTCCCGTTTGCGCGCGTCGAACACATCAGCGAGCTTCGCATGCTCGGCGGCGGCCCAGTCGCGAAGCCTTTCAAGTGATTCGCCATGCTCGTCTGCGCCGCCGATCGCCCGGAGCTGGTCGAAGTTTTGCATCGCCGCAGCCAGTACCTCGGCTGACGAGGCGTAGGGGCAGTCCGCGCCTGCCGGGGCAAGCGAGCGGTGAAATTGCGCAAGCGCAAGTCCCAGCGTGTCCATGCAGCCGGGCGGCAGCGTCCCGTTGCGCGCCATTGAATCGAGGAGTGCTTCCTGCGGGAACCGGCGCATGCGCACCGCATATTCGATCGGCGCGCCTTCGCCGCCCAGCACCGGGTCGGCCGCGCTGCCGGTGATCGCCATGACGTCGAGGTACAGCGAAGGCGCGGTGCGGCGGTTGAGGCGCAATTCCTCCTCGCAGAAGAAACGCCGTGCCGCGAGCGTGCTGAAATCGAGAAACCCGAGGTTGACCGGTTTCTTGACCTTGTAGGCGAAGTCGCCTGCCAGCAGCACGCACGAAATGTGCGTCTCCAGCAGGTCGACCCGCTCCGGCGGGCCGGACGCGCCCGGCGGATAGCGGGCGGGTTCGCGCAGGGCCGCGATCAGGCGAGTGAACCGGATCACATCTGCCCTGCGGTTCCCGGGTGAGGCAATGGCAGCGGGCACAGTGGTTGATCCGCTTGGGAAAATGCACCTATGCTGCCCTGATGCGGCCCGGGCTGTTTGACCCACGTCAACCCGCAGAACGCGCATCCGGGGGAGTATGAAACGATGGATGCGAGCGAAACAACCGGCACGGGACTGACCTCCGCCGAAGCGGCAGAGCGGCTGGCCGCCGACGGCCCCAACCTGCTGCCCGGCGCAAAATCGCGCCATACCTTCGCCATCGCGCTGGAGGTGCTGCGCGAGCCGATGTTTCTGCTGCTCGTGGCGAGCGCGGGCATATACCTCTTGCTGGGCGACCTGTCGGAAGCGCTGGTGCTCGCGGCCTCGATTGGCGTGGTGATGGTGATCACGATCATCCAGGAGCGCAAATCCGAGCGCGCGCTGGAGGCGCTGCGCGACCTCTCGAGCCCGCGCGCGCTCGTGATCCGCGATGGCGCCGAAGTGCGCATCGCGGGTTCGGAGGTGGTGCGCGGCGACCTGATGCTGCTCGCCGAGGGCGACCGCGTGCCCGCCGACGCGAAGCTGCTCGCGACCAACGACCTGACGGCGGACGAGTCGCTGCTCACCGGCGAATCGCTGCCGGCGGAAAAGGCCGAGGGCATGGCCGTGTTTTCCGGGACGCTGGTGGTGAAGGGGCAGGGCCGCGCGGAGGTGACCGCCACGGGCGTGCGCACGGAGTTCGGCCGCATCGGCGTGTCGCTCGCGGGCCTGGAGAGCGAGAAGACGCGCCTGCAGACGGAAACGACGCGTGTGGTGAAGATTTTCGCGATCGTCGGCCTCGTTCTTTGCGTGGTGCTGATGCTCCTGTACGTCATGGGGCGCGGCGGCTGGTTGCAGGGCATCCTGGCCGGGCTGACGCTGGCGATGGCGATCCTGCCGGAGGAGTTCCCGGTGGTGCTCACGGTGTTCCTTGCGCTGGGCGCATGGCGCATCGCGCGCCACGGCGTGCTCACGCGGCGCATGCCCGCGATCGAAACGCTGGGTTCGGCCACGGTTCTCTGCGTGGACAAGACCGGCACGCTCACCGAGAACCGCATGGCGGTGGCCGAGACCCTGCCCGCCGATGGCGAAACGCCTGAGCAGGTGCTGGAAGCGGCGGCGCTGGCCTGCGAGCCCGAGGCGTTCGACCCGATGGAGCGCGCGATCCTCGCCGCGGCCGGATCCGCGGCCGCCCGGCTGCGCACAGAGTGGGTGCTCGAGCACGACTATCCGCTGACGCAGGACTTTCTCGCCGTGTGCCATGCGTGGCGTTCGCCGGATGGGATCCGACGCGTAGCGGTGAAGGGTGCCGCGGAAACGGTCCTGGCGCTGTGCGGCCTGGAGTCGAATGAAGCCGAGCACGCGCGGGTGCACGAGGCGGCCGGGCGCGGGCTGCGCATGCTCGGCGTTGCCGAGGCCGAGTGGGCGGGTGACGAGTGGCCTGCCGACCCGCGAACGTTCCGTTTCCGCTGGCTGGGTTTCGTCGGCCTCGCCGATCCGCTGCGTCAGGAGGTACCCGGGGCCGTGGCGCTGTGCAGGCGCGCGGGGATCCGCGTGGTGATGGTGACGGGCGACCATCCCGGAACCGCGCTCGCCATTGCGGCCCAGGCCGGCATCGCGCACGAGGCCGGCGCGCTCACCGGCACCGAGGTCGAGGCGCTCGATGAAGCGGCGCTCGCGGATGCGGTGACGCGCATTAACGTGTTCGCGCGCATCCGGCCCGCGCAGAAGTTGCGTCTCGTGCAGGCGTTCAAGGCGGCGGGCGAGATCGTCGCGATGACCGGGGACGGGGTCAACGACGCCCCGGCGCTCAAGGCGGCGCACATCGGCGTGGCGATGGGCAAGCGCGGCACCGACGTCGCGCGCGAGGCCGCCGCCCTGGTGCTGGTGGAGGACGACTTCGGGTCGATCGTGACCACGGTGGAGTTGGGCAGGCGCATCTACCAGAACATCCGCAACGCGATGCGCTACATCCTCGCGGTCCACGTGCCGACGGCCGGCATGGCGTTCCTGCCGCTGCTGATGGGCGGGCCGGTGCTGCTGTTCCCGGTGCACATCGTATTCCTGGAGTTCGTCATCGATCCGGCGTGCTCGCTCGTGTACGAAGCGGAGGACAGCGACGAGGGCCTGATGGACCGCCCGCCGCGTGATCCGGCCGAGCCGCTGTTCAACCTGAACATGCTGCTGGTCAGCTTTGCGCTGGGCCTGTCGGCGCTCGTCGCGGTGGTCGTCACCTACACCTGGGCGCTGCGCTCGGGCCGCAGCGAGAACGAAGTGCGCGCCATCGGCTTCACCGCCATCGCCTGCTGCAACCTCGCGATGATCCACGCCACACGGTCGCGCGACATCAGCGTCTTCTCTTCACTTGCCCGGCCCAACGCGGCGCTCTGGTGGGTTACCGGCGGCACACTCGCCGCGCTCGGCGCGGCGCTTTACATTCCCGCCGTGGCGGCGATATTCCGTTTCGCGCCGCTTTCGGCCGCGGACGCCCTGGTTCCCGTGCTGGCCGGGCTGGCCGGCGTGGCCTGGTACGAGATCTACAAGCAGGTGAGGCCCAAGTCCAAACTTGCCTCGCAGTAATGCGCGGTGCCGGTTGCGCGCCGCCCCCGGTTTCGAAATCGCGGATGTCGATGCCGGGGTTCCTTTGCCATAATGGGGCGGATCCCCACAGTCCCATCCCCAAGCGGAGAAATGCCAGGCAATGACCGGACTACCTGACGTACAGCCTGGCGCCAGCCAGTGGATCGGCAAGCCGCTGCGCCGCCTCGAAGACGCCAAACTCCTGAACGGGCAGGGGCGCTTCACCGACGATGTTTCCCTGCCGGGGCAGGCCCATGCCGCATTCGTGCGTTCTCCGCATGCGCACGCGAAAGTCGCAAAGCTCGACCTGGCGGTGGCCCGCGCTGCGCCGGGGGTGGTCGCGGTCTACACGGGCGATGACATCGTCGCGGCGGGCCTCGCGCCGATACCGTTTACGCAGATGCATAAGCGCCCGGATGGAGCCGACATGACCGTGCCGCCGCGCCATGCGCTGACTGCAGGAGTCGCGCGCTTCGTCGGCGACGCGATCGCCATGGTGGTGGCCGAAACGCGGGAGCAGGCGCGCGATGCGGCCGAACTCGTCGAGGTGGACTGGGACGCGCTGCCCGCGAATGCCGACCTGCCGGTGGCGGCGCGTTCCGATGCGCCGGTGCATTGGGGGCCCGCCTTCGTGCCTGAATACGGCAACATTGCGGCGCTCTACCGCATGGGCGATCGCGCCGCATGCGATGCGGCGTTTAGTGCCGCGGCGCACGTGGTGAAGCTGAGGGTGGTCAACCAGCGCGTCATCGCCAACCCGCTCGAGCCGCGGGCGTTGGTGGCCGGGTACGCGGACGACCGGTTCACGCTGTATTGCCCGACACAGAACACCCACAACGTCCGTGGCCAGCTCGCAAAGGTGTTCGGCGTTTCCGAGGAGCGCTTGCGCATCGTCTGCACCGACGTCGGCGGCGGGTTTGGTGCGCGCGGCTACGCGTACCCCGAGCATGCCGCGCTGTTGTTCGCCGCGCGCGCGCTCGGGCGGCCGGTCAAGTGGCGCGCCGACCGCTCCGAGAATTTCCTCTCCGAGGTCCACGGGCGCGACAGCGTCGTGGAGACCGAGCTGGCGCTGGACGCGCAGCACCGGTTCACCGGCCTGCGCATGAGGTCGCTTGCAAACGTTGGCGCCTATGTGTCGAGTTTCGGCGCCTGCGTGCCGGCCATGTCGGGGGCGCGCGCGCCCACCGGCGTGTACGCGATCCCGGCGCTCGACCACGAAGTGCGGATCCTGTTCACCAATACGACGCCGGTCGATGCCTATCGCGGCGCCGGGCGCCCGGAGATGGGCTACCTGCTCGAGCGGCTGGTGAGCACGGCCGCGCGCGAGCTCGGCGTTGATCCCGTGGAACTGCGCCTGAAGAACCTCGTCCGCGCCGAGCAGATGCCGTACAAGAATCCGGCCGGTGCCGTCTACGACTGCGGCGACTTCGAAAAAATCCTGCGCGGTGCCATGCAGGCCGCCGATTGGGACGGCTATGCGGCGCGCAAGGCGGCGGCCGAAGGGCGTGGTCGGCTCTATGGGCGCGGCATCGGGTGCTACGTGGAGATCACGGGAAGCGCGCGCATGACCGAAGCCGTGACCCTTGCCGTGGACGCCGAAGGGATCGTGACGCTCGTGTCCGGAACCCAGCAGATCGGGCAGGGCATACAGACGGCATATGCGCAGATCATCGCCGAACTGCTCGGCGTGTCGCCGGAGGCTGTGCGTGTGATCCAGGGCGACACCGACATCGCCAAGTCAGGCGGCGGCGCGGGCGGTTCACGCACCCTGCAGGTCGGCGGCAGCGCAACGCTCGCCGGGGCACGCGTGCTCATCGAAGCGGGCAGGCAGCTCGCAGCAAAGGAACTCGAAGCCGCGGCGACGGACATCGAATTCGCTGCGGGGCGCTTCCGGATCGCAGGCACGGACCGCTCGATCGGCCTGGCCGAACTCGCGGGACGACAGCCCGAACGCCGCATCCGGGTCGAGCATACCGAAACGGTGCAGGGCCAGACCTGGCCCAATGGGTGCCAGATCGCGGAAGCCGAGGTCGATCCCGAAACCGGTGTCGTGGAAATTACGCGCCTCGCGGCGGTCGATGACATCGGCCGGGTCATGAACCCGCTGATGGCCGAGGGCCAGGTGCACGGCGGCATCGCGCAGGGGCTGGGGCAAGCGCTGATGGAGCAGTCGGTCTACGACGAGACCGGCCAGCTAATCACGGGCTCCTTCATGGACTACGCAATGCCGCGCGCGGAACTGATGCCGGCGCTCGAGACCGGGTTCGACCAGTCCGTGCCGAGCGCGCTGAATCCGCTCGGCGCCAAAGGCGTGGGCGAGGCTGGCTGCCACGGCGCGATGCCGGCCGCGGTGAATGCGGTGCTCGACGCGCTTGGCGCGCGGGGCGCCAAGACGCTGGACATGCCGTTCACCGCGGAGAAGATCTGGCGCGCGCTCCAGGCGGGCTAGCTGGGCCTCAAAGCCTTGGCTTGGGGATCCCCGCGTAGTCGCACAGCACGTCCACCATGGCGGAGAAGTCCTTCTTCGCATAGCTGCCCGCGCGCGCACCGCTGAACGCCTCGCGTGCGGCGGCACCGACCGGTATGGGCACCTTCGCGTTGTTGGCCGCCGACACGATGAGCGACAGGTCCTTGTGCGCGAGGTCGATGGTGAAGCCGGGCTCGATGTCGCCCTTCAGCACCTTGGCGGGCCATGCGATCTTGAGCTGGCCGTTGGTGGCGGTGGTGCCGTAGAGGACCTCGAGCGTCTTCTCCAGCGACAGGCCGAAGCGCTGCGAAAGAGACAGCGCCTCGGCATTCATCTGGCAGGAGACGATGGCGAGATAGTTGTTGACGAGCTTGGTGCGCATCCCGGTGCCGACGGCGCCGCAGTGGTGGATGGTGTTGCCCATGGCCTCGAGCAGCGGCTTCACGCGCGCGAAGTCGGCCTCCGACGCACCGGCCATGAACAGGCATTCGCCGCGGTCGGCGTGGCTGGCGAGCCTGCCTACCGGCGCGTCCACCAGGGTCATGCCCGCCTCGAGCGCTTTTGCGGCCAGCTTGTCGGTGGTCAGCGGGTCCACTGTGCTCATGTCCATCAGCAGGGTGCCGCGCTTCGCGTTGGCGATCACGCCGTCCGGGCCGAGCAGGGTTTGCTCGACCTCGACGCCGCTCGGCAGCATCGTGATCACGATGTCCGAAAGCCGCGCAACCTCGGCGACGCTGCCCGCCGCTTTTGCGCCGAGGGCGACGAGCTCCGCCACCGGTTCGGCGACGATGTCATACACCACGAGGCCGTGGCCCTTCTTCTGCAGGTTTGAAGCCATGGGCCGGCCCATGCGGCCGAGGCCGATGAATCCCGTTGTAGCCATTGTCGTTGTCCTTTCTGGTTGACGGGACGATTGTAGTTGTGAACACTGCCTGCGTCAGAAACGCATCATCGCGGCCCGGGAGGAGCCCACTGATGTACCACCCCTGCCATCACGCTCTGGCAACACCCGGCAAGGCCGCCTACATCATGGCCGGTTCCGGGGAAACGGTGAGCTACCGGCAGTTGGAAGACCGGTCGAACCAGGGTGCGCACCTGTTTCGCCGGCTCGGCCTGAAGCGCGGCGACTCGATCGCGCTGATGATGGACAACAACGCGCGCTACTTCGAGATCTGTTTTGCGGCGCAACGCTGCGGGTTGTTCTTCACCGCCATGAGCTCGCGCCTCTCGACCCAGGAGGCCGAGTACATCCTGGCCGACTGCGGCGCGAAACTGCTCATCGTGTCGGCAAGCCTGGCCGGCCAGGCGGCCGAGCTCCTCGGAAAGAGCCCGCAGGTGCGCGCACGCTACTCGGTCAACGGCGCGCTGCCCGGATATCCGGCCTGGGAGCCCGCGCGCGACGCGCAGCCGGTGTCGCGCATCGCGGACGAATCCGCGGGACGCGACATGCTGTATTCCTCGGGTACCACGGGCCGCCCCAAAGGCGTGAAGACCGAGTTGCTCGACGAGGCGATCGACGCGGCCAATACGCTCACGATGATCTCGACCAAGCTGTATGGGCTCGGGACGGATTCGATCTACCTTTCGCCGGCGCCGCTATATCACGCGGCCCCGCTGCGCTTCAACATGACCGTGATGCGTTTCGGCGGGACGTCGGTGATCATGGAGCACTTCGACGCGGAAGGAGCGCTCGCGCTCATCGAGCGCCACGCGGTCACGCACAGCCAGTGGGTGCCGACGATGTTCGTGCGCATGCTGAAGCTCGCGCCCGAAGCGCGCACACGCTATCGGCACGACTCGCTGAAGGTGGCGATCCACGCCGCCGCACCCTGCCCGGTGCAGGTGAAGGAGGGCATGATCGACTGGTGGGGGCCGGTGCTCTACGAGTACTACGCGGGCACCGAGGGCAACGGCTTCGTCGCGTGCAATTCGGCTGACTGGCTCGCGCACCGCGGCACTGTCGGGCGCGCGCTGGTCGGCGAGATACGCATCCTCGACGATGCGGGCAACGTCGTGCCGGCGGGTGAAACCGGCACCATCTATTTCGCCAACGGCCCGGCGTTCGAGTATCACAATGACCCGGCCAAGACCGCCTCCGCCAGGAACGCGCAAGGCTGGAGCACGCTGGGGGACGTCGGGCACGTCGATGCCGAGGGGTACCTGTACCTGACCGACCGCAAGCACTTCATGATCATCTCCGGCGGCGTGAACATCTACCCGCAGGAAGTCGAAAACCTGCTGGTGACCCACCCGAAGGTGGCCGACGTGGCCGTGATCGGCGTGCCGAACGAGGAGTTCGGCGAAGAAGTGAAGGCCGTGGTGCAGCCGGCCGACCCGGGCGCGGCGGGGCCCGCGCTGGCCGAGGAGCTCATCGCCTACTGCCGCGCCAACCTTTCCCACATCAAGTGCCCGAGATCGGTGGACTTCGAGGCGGAACTGCCGCGATCACCTACAGGCAAGCTCTACAAGCGGTTGCTGCGCGACCGGTACTGGAAGGGTGGAGCGTGAGGGCGTGGGGTTCGCTGAGGGTGGCCACGCTCGCGCTGGCCCTCTTTGCCGCGCAGGCGCTGGCGGGAGAAGAGCTCGTCACGACCGCGCGCTTCCCGGACGGCGAGGCCGTACCCTATGTCCTCGATTCCGCCGGCCCGAACCCGAAGTACGTGGTCATCCTCTTCCCGGGCGGCACGGGAGTCATGAACCCGCGCATGGAGGACGGCAAGCTCGTCTACGGCTTCAGGGGGAACTTCCTGATCCGGGCGCGGCCGCATTTCGTCGACCGGGAGTTCGCGACGGTTTCCACCAACTCGACCGGCAGCGAGCAGCGCGTGCAGGTCCTGCTCGACGACATCAAGCGGCGTTTCCCCGAGGCCAGGGTGTACCTGGCCGGGACGAGCAACGGCACGCATTTCACGATGACGCTGGCGGGATTTCTCCAGGACAAGATCGCCGGGGCGATCCATACCTCGTCGCGCGCCCAGATCTATTCGTTCAACGCGAAGGAGTACCGCAACCGGCACCTCGTGGTGCATCACGCCAACGACTGGTGCCGGGTCACGCCCTACAGCGCCGCGCTGCGCTCGCACGAGAAGTTCGGCAACGAGCTCATCACGATGGAGGGCGGCACCTCGGTCGGGCCGGAGTGCGAGGCCTACGCGCACCACGGCTACAACGGCATAGAGCGCGAGACCGTCGACGCGATCAAGCAGTGGATCCGCAAGGGCGGCTGACCCCGAGGCCGCGGCAAGCGAGTTTGCCTTTTTGCGTGCACAGCGCATCATGTCACCCATGCGCAACCTCCTCCTCGTCTGGCTGATCAACGCGCTGGCCCTGCTGGCGCTGCCTTATGTCGTTCCCTCAGTGCAGGTGGACGGGTTCGTCACGGCGCTGGCCGCCGCGCTGGTGCTGGGACTGGTGAATACGCTGATCCGGCCGGTGCTGGTGCTGCTCACCCTGCCCGTGACCCTGGTCACGCTGGGCCTGTTCATCTTCGTGATCAACGGGCTCCTGTTCTGGATGGTGGCCAACCTCATGGAGGGTTTCCATGTCGCGGGGTTCTGGTCCGCGGTTCTGGGCGCGATGGTTTACGCACTGATTTCCTGGTCGGCCAGCACGCTCGTGTTCGGGGACAGGCGCCCGAAACATGCGGGCCCGAACGCATGATCGTGCAGGCAGCCGGCAAGCCCGCAAAGCGCGCGAAATCCAAGCCGCCCGCGAAGGCGGCAAAGGCGGCGCGACCGCGCCATCGGCATTCTGTCTACGTCATCGAACTGAGCCCCGAAGTGCTGAACAACGCGAAGTTTCGCAGGGCCAACCCGGATTACGACGTGACCAAGCCCTGCGTATACGTGGGCATGACCGGCCTTGCCCCGGAGCAGCGGTTCCAGAACCACCGCAAGGGCGTCAAGTCGAACCGCTTTGCCCACGAGTACGGCCTGCGCCTGCTGCCGCGGCTGTACGCGGTCTACAACCCGATGCCCTACCGGGCTGCGCAGGAGATGGAAGTAGAACTGGCGATCGGCCTGCGCGAAGAGGGCTATGGGGTGTGGCAGGCGTAAACAACGATGCGGCAGCGCGCCGCCGGAGGAGCCATGGGCGTTTTTGAGGATGTGCTGTACGAAGTGCAGGACCGCGTTGCCGTCATCCGGCTGAACCGGCCGGAAGCGCTCAACGCGTTCACGGCAGCCATGGGAAACGGCCTGCGCAACGCCATCGGCGCGGCTGTCGCCGACGATGCCGTTCGCGTCATTGTGCTGACCGGCGCGGGCCGCGGGTTCTGCGCGGGCGCCGACATGAAGCTGCTGCAGGGTATCCAGGGCGATGCCGCGGGCGCGCAGACGCGATCCGCCACGGCGGCCGCGGTGGTGCCGGACTTTTCGAGCGACCTCGGCCCGGACGTGTCCCCTCACTACGGCGGGCGCTTCGGCTACATGCTGAAGGCGAAGAAGCCGATCATCGCCGCGCTGAACGGGCCGGCGGCGGGCCTGGGCTTCGTGATCGCGCTGTACGCGGACATCCGCTTCGCGGGCAGCGACGCGAAATTCACCACCTCCTTCGCGCAGCGCGGCCTGATCGCCGAGCATGGCGCCAGCTGGCTGTTGCCGCGCCTCGTGGGGCCGGCGCATGCGCTCGACCTGCTGTTTTCCGCGCGCAAGTTCGGCGCCGCCGAGGCCGAAAAGATCGGGCTCGTGAACAGGGTGTTCCCCCAAGCGACTTTCATGGATGAAGTCCTGGCCTATGCGCGCACCCTGGCAGACACGGTCTCGCCGCGCTCGATGGCCGTGATGAAGGCGCAGATATGGAAATCGCCGTTCCAGGATTTCGATACTGCGCTCGCGGTGGCCGACGCCGAGATGCAAAAGAGCTTCAAGAGCGAGGACTTCAGGGAAGGGGTGGCGCACTACCTCGAGAAGCGCGCGCCGCGGTTCAAGGGTTGCT
>JANNWA010000222.1:0-16242 GCA_031408275.1 Pseudomonadota bacterium | reverse complement strand
CGGCGTCGCCTGCGCCCACGCGCGCCTGGCCTCGGCGGAGGGGCTGGTGGCATCGATCGCGGCGGCGGAATCGCCCGAGAAGGCCCAACTCGACGAATGGGCTGCGCATCGGGCCGCGATCGCGCAGGACGCCGCCGAGGCTCCGGCCTGGCTTACTCACCTGCCCGCGTCGCGCGCGCTCGCAAAAGCGCTCGTCGATGCCGAATCGCGCCTTGCGGCGCTCTCCAGCGCGATCGAAACCGCGGCCTTGATCGAGGCGCAGCGCATTGTGGCCGTCGAGGCCGGGCTGGTCGCGCAAGCCGCGGCAAAAACTGCGGCCGAGAGCGCGCCTGTGGCCAAGGCGCCGCGCGCGCCGAAGAAGCCGATCGACCACGAGGCCCTGCAGCGTCTCGTCGGCGAACTCGAGGCACAACTTGAAGAAGGCCACCTGATCAACGCGGACGCTGCGAACAAGGCGATCGACCATATTCTGGGCGGAGCTGCGCCGGGCGGGCAGGTGGCACGCAGGCTGGAGCGCGCTCGCTCGCAGCAGGCCCGCCTGGCAGGCTGGGCGCGCTGGGGCACCGACCAGGCGAGGGAGCAACTGATCGGCGTGGCCGAGGCGTTGCTCAAGGGCGAGCCGGATATCGCCGAGCGCGCACGCGCCGTGCCGCTGCTGCGCCGCGAATGGAAGAACCTGGACGCGCACGGCGGTGCCCCGCAGGCGCTCTGGAAGCGTTTCGACCGGGCGCTGGAGCGCGCCTACAAGCCGGTGGCCGATCAGCGCGCCGTGGAAGCCGCGGCGCATGCGGCCGCCCGCGCCGCCAAGGCGGCGCTCTGCGACGCGTGGGAGGCGTGGTTCGCGGCCGCGCCGGCCGCCGATTTCAAGGCCCTGGAAGCCAAGCGCGACGAGATCGCCGGCCAGTGGCGAGCCTCGGCGCGCGCCGGTTTCGGTGACGAGCGAAAGCTGCGCAAGCGTTTCGACGCGCTCATCGGGAAACTCGACGCGCAGCTCGACGACGCGCGCGGCAAGGAGCTCGCGCGGCGCAAGGACCTCGTCGCGCAGGCCGAAGCCCTCAAGGACCTGCCCGACCTCGCCGCGGCCATGAGCGCCGCCAAGACCTTGCAGCGGCGCTGGAAGGAGGAGATGGCGCCCGTGGGGCTGAAGCACGGCGCGGACCATAAAGTGTGGCAGCGCTTCCGGACGGCCTGCGACGCGGTGTTTGCGCGGCGCGACGCCGAGCAGGCGCAGGTGGTCGCCGAGCGGGCGAAGCGCGACGTAGCGCGCAAGGCCGAAGCCGAGGCTGCACGCGAAGCCGAAGCGAAGAAGCGTGCCAAGCACGCCGCGCGGTTTGCGGAAATGGCCGAGAAGGCCGCGAACGTGGCGGATGCGCCGGTCGATGCGCTTGCGCGCGGCCACGCGGAGCGCGATGCCATGCTCCTCGACCTCGAGATTGCGCTGGAACTGTCCACGCCCGAATCACACGCCGCAGCGCGCAGGGCGCGCAATCTTGCGCGGCTGCAGGACCGCTTCAGCAAAGGCACGGTCGCCCAGCCGGAACCCGAGGCTCTGGTGAAGAAGTGGTACGCGATTGCCGCGACGCCTGACGAAGTGCAGGCCGCGAGGATTGCCGCGGTCGTCGAGCGGTTGCTGCAAAGCCCCCCGGGCAAACCACCTCAGGCGCGCAGGGACTCGCGGTCGTAGCCGGCGACTTTCTTGTAGCCATCCGAAATCGCCATGATCTCGCCCTTCGAGATCACGTCGTCGATGTTGCCGAAGGGCTTGTCACCGGTACGCTGCCAGACCTCGCGCAGGATCGCGTCCGGAGGGTTCTTGCGGTTGGTGAGCACCACATTGGCCGTAGCCGGAGAACGCTGGGTTTCGTAGGCTCTCAGCGCATCGAGCGGGTCCTGGTGGGCGAGCAATGCGTCACGTAATGCGATCGTGTCGAGGATCGCCTGGCCCGCGCCGTTCGAGCCGCGCGGCACCATCGGGTGCGCGGCGTCGCCCAGTAGGGTCACGCGTCCCTGCGTCCACCACGGCAGCGGCTCCTGATCGATCATCGGGAACTCGAGGACGATGTCCGAGGCGCGGATCATCGCGGGAATGTCCAGCCAGTCGAACTTCCAGTCCGCGAACGGGCCGATGAAATCCTCGATGCTGCCCGGCCGGTTCCAGTCGCGCTTCTGGTACTTGGGCGTGGTGACCTCGCACACCCAGTTGACCAATGCGCGGCCTTCGGCGTCGATGTTGTTGCGGATCGGGTAGATCACCATCTTGCCCGGGGTCAGCCAGCCGGCGCGCACGTAGCTCTCGCCGGTCATGTAAGGCTGCATGCGCGTGACGCCGCGCCACATGTTCACGCCGGAGTAGACGAGGTCGCCTTCGTCCGGATGCAGTTGCTTCCTGATCGCCGAGTGGATGCCATCGCAGGCAATCAGCGCGTCGCCTTTCTGTGGCGGCAGGGCCTCCCCGGTCAGTGTGGACACGAACTTTGCGCTGGCGCTCGCGGCGTCCTGCTCGAAGCCGGTGCATTTCCAGCCGAGCAAGAGGCGATCCTCGCCTATGCGCGCCTTGAATGCATCCAACAGCACCTGCAGGATGTCGGCGCGGTGCACCTGGAATTGCGGCCACGCGTAGCCCGCATGGCGGCCCGTGGGCTCGCTGTGGATCTTCTGGCCGAAGCGGTTGAAGAACACCGTCTCGCGCGTGGCGACCGCGAGCTTGCCGAGCGCATCGACAAGCCCGAGCTCGCCAAGCACCTTCACGCAGTGGGGCAGCAGCGTGACGCCTACGCCGACCTGCTTGATCTCGGGCGCCGCCTCGTAGACCCGGGTGGCGATGCCGGCCTTGTGCAATTCGAGGGCCAGCGTGAGGCCGCCGATCCCCGCCCCTACGATGATGACTTCCATGGTTGCTCCCGGTGAGGCGCGCTAGGTTATTTCAAGGCGGGGCCATTGGCCAGCATAATGTCGAAATAACCGGGAGGATGAAGTGGACAAGAGGATGGAAGACAAACTCGAGATCGCCGAAGTCGTGCAGAACTGGGCGGTATGGCGCGACGCGGGTGACTGGGAGCGGTTCCGCACCGTGTGGCACGAAGACGGCTGGATGTCGGCCACCTGGTTCCAGGGGCCGGCCGAGCAATTCATTGCGGTCAGCAAGGCCGGATTCGAGAAGGGCGTAAACATCCTGCATTTCCTCGGCGGAATTTCGGTGGACGTGGCCGGCGACCGCGCGATCTCGCAATGCAAGATGACGATCAGCCAGCGCGGGATGCTCGACGGCTACTACGTCGACGTGGTGTGCACCGGGCGGTTCTACGATTTCTTCGAGCGCCGCAACGGCGCGTGGAAGATAGTGCGCCGCCAGCCGATCTACGAAAAAGACCGGCTCGACGCCCTGGACCGGCATGCGCACATCGAAATCCTGCCCGAGCTGCTGCACAGTTTTCCCGAAGGGTACCGGCACCTGGCCTACCTGCAGACCAACCTCGGTTTCAAGATCAAGATGGACATGCCGCAATTAAAGGGGGCGGTGGTGCAGGCGCTGTACGCGCGCGGCAAGGCGTGGCTCGAAGGCGCGCCGTCAGCTTTCGACACGCCTCCGGTGCCGTCAGGGATCCCGCCGAACGCGTGATCGGTGCGGCCGGGTTGCTAGGAACCCGGCTTGATCGGCGCGTGGTCGATGAAGTGCCGGGCGATGGCGCCGCTGGTCGCGATCCAGACCTGGTCGCGGTGCTTCGCGATGTGTTCGAGCGCACGCCGGAAATGCCGCAGCCGGAAGGGCTGGCCGATCAGGAAGGCGTGGATCGCGATGCCGTAGACCAGCGACTGCTTGCCTGACTGCTCCAGCATCTCGTCGAAGTTGTCGATCACCATGTCCGCAAACGCCGGCGCGGTGCCGTGGTGCAGGGCGATCATCGGGATGTCGTTCACTTCGTGCGGGTAGGGCAGGCTCAGGATGTGGCCCTTGCGCGTCTTCATCCACACCGGTTGGTCGTCCATGGGCCAGTCCATCAGGTAGGTGTAGCCGGCTTCCTGCAGCAGGTCCGGGGTCACGACGCTTGGATTGACGCCGGGGCTGAGCCAGCCTTCGGGCGGTTTGCCTTCGTTCTCCAGGATCGCGCCGCTCACGTCGGCGATGAGTTTCCTTTCGCCGGCTTCGTCGAAATTGTTCTGGTGCTCGGAGTTCGTGCGGCCGTGGCCGAGAACTTCGTCGCCGCGCTTCCTGAGCGCTTCGACTACCCGGGGGCAGTGATCGTAGACCGCCGAGTTGAGCAGCACCGACATCGGCAGCTGCAGCGCATCGCACAGTTCGATCAGGCGCCAGACGCCCACGCGGTTGCCGTACTCGCGCCACGCCCAGTTGTAGGTGTTCGGGTGCGGGATGCCCGGCGAGTACGACAGGCCGAGGCCCTCGTTCCAGGCGAAGTGCTCGAGGTTCAGCGACAGGTGGATGGCGAGCCGCCGCCCGCCCGGCCAGGTGAAGTCCGGTCGCTCTGTGATGGGGGAGTAGGTGAAGCGGTCGTGGGTCGAGAGCATGTACGGTTTCCTTGTATGAAACGGTGCGATCTAGGCGCGGCCGCACCAGAACTGGTACATCGCGCGAAAGGCGCCGGGATTGGCCACCTCGAAGCGATCCCATGCGTCGAGGTCGGTCAGGGCGCCGGACTCGGGGAACATTCTTCGGAAGCCCTCCAGCACCTGCGGATCGCACTCCATGCCGAGGAACCGCAGGCCGAGTTCCTGCAGGCATTCTCCGACCTGCGGCAGGGTGAAGGTGTGTTCCTGCACGTGCATCAGCAGGTCGCGGCAGCCGTTGAGCGTGTAGAAGTCGCCGAACTCCAGCGCGTCGCGCGCCGGGTGGCCGACGGGAAGGTCCATGATCAGACGGCGGCAGGCGCGGATGCCGTCCGGCGTCCGGGGCAGGTCCAGCGGCTGCAGGATTTCGCGCGCCGCGCGGATTCCGGTGCGAGCCTTGGTGCTGTACAAGGCGATGCGCATCAGGCCGTCGTCTTCCAGCAACCCGGCCAGCACCTTCCAGCCTGCGAGCGGATCCTCCAGGTGGTGCAGGACGCCCACCGATTCGACGATGGCGAATTTGCGGCCCAGCGTCCCGAGCTTGATGATGTCGGCCTGCGCGAAGGCAATGTTCGAAACGCCATGCCGCGCCGCCATGCGTGCCGCGTACGCCAGGCTCGCGATACTCAGGTCGACGGCAAGGACTGCGCTGTCCGGTTGCGCGCGCGCAACCTGGATCGGGTGCAGCCCTGTGCCGCATCCCGCGATGAGTATCGGCACGGGGCGGTCACGTTCGCGATTCTCGACGTTGGGGCGCAGCCTGCGCGCCAGCGCTTCGAACGGCTCGATGCGGGGATGTGGCGCGCTTACCCAGAGCGGGTAGGGGTTCTCCTCGTACTGCGCGCGCACCGCTTGCGAGATCGCATCGTCGATCGGGGTGAGGGCATGAATCGTCCCGGTGAGCTCGCGTTCGCGCCGGCGGTCCGCGATCTGCTCCTCCACGATGGGCGTGAAGGGCTTGCTCCACTCTGGCTCCAGCAAGCGCTCTGCGCCCCCAAGTGTGTTCAGCGAGCGGTAGAGCGCCACGCGGACGAGGAGGGGTTCGAGCGACGGCGGATCGATCGGTATGTCCCGCAGCGCCGATTCGACGCCCTTGCAGAGGGATTCAATTCGTTCTTCTTCATCCTCGTTCACGCAGAACGCGTACCCGGAAATAAAACAGTGCCGGGCCAGGGCGCAGATGAGTTCCAGCGAAGCTTCAAGTTCTCCAAGCAGGATCATGCGGCGCAGTTGCGTCAGGCGCGACTCCAAGATCGCATCGGCGAACAAGGTACGCGGCAGCGCCGCGAGCAGTAGCGGGTCGCCGGCCAGTTGCGGCGCTGTTTCGTCGTTGAGGATCGCGGCGATTGCAGTGGCGAGGCTGGCAGTCGAAACATCGTCGTCCGAGCACAGGCGTGTCAGCACCATGCGCTCCCTTTCGCCCGCATTGCCGATACGGGCGCCGTGCAGGGCGCCCGCCAGTGCACGGCTCAGTCCGGCATCATGGGGATCCCGGGCCACGGCTTCGAACAGGAGGGGCACCGTCTCCCCGCGGCGGCCCAGCGCATGCAGCATGTCGATCCGTGCCTGCAGCGCGATCGCGTACAGCGGATCAGAGGCCGGAATATTTTCCAGAGCGGCAAGCGCTTTCGCGCCTTCCCCTTTTGCTTCCAGAACCTGCGCAAGAGCAATCCATGCGTCCGGGAAGTCCGCACGCAGGCGCAGCGCCGCGCGAAAGTCAGCTTCCGCCTCGGGCAATGCCCCTGCCTGTGTCCGGAGCCTGCCCAGGTTGAACCGGGCGCCTGCGTGGTTCGAATCTGCCAGGGCCGCTTCAGCGTACAACTGCATCGCGCCCGGCAGGTCGCCTGCCTCCTCGGCGGCGATGCCGCGATCCACAAGCCCCTGCGCGTTCCCCTTGAAAGGGTTTCGGATTGTGAAAGGCATGGTGTATCGGATCGTACACGCCGAACGGTAAAGCCGGCCCCTGCTAGGCCTCGAAACCGGCCTTGCTGCGCATCCTTTGCGCGAGTTCGCCGGTCAGGTGCCGCACGAAAGCCTGCGCTGCCGGGGCATCGCCGGCGCCCTTGCAGACGGCCGCCGAGTACAGCGTCGCCAGCTCGAACTCTCCCGGCAGCGGGCCGACCAGCGTTACGCCTTCGGTGTAAAGGATTTCGGATGCCTGCGTGCAGCCGATGGCATACAGGCCGGGCGATTCGGCCATGGCCTTCATCGCCGCCGCCCCGTTGGGGAACTCCTTCAGGCGTGAGCCCACTTCGGCGGCGATCCCGAGCGTTTCGAGCATCTGGGCGATGTGCTTGCCAGCGGTGGATTTGGTGAGGTCGGGCACGTAAATCTCATCCGCCGCGAGCAGCGCGATGGACAGGCCGGTCGAGCGCGCGATGTTCGGCTGCGGGGCGCCGCGCTTGACCGCCACCCCCGTGTAGACGCGCCCGAGGTCGCCGATGGTGGCCGCCTCGACACGCCCAGAGGCGGCGAGCGCATCGATCATGCTTCGGGTCAGCACGATCACGTCGCACGGCTCGCCGGCCAGCAACTTGTCCTGCATGGCGCCCACCGCGCCGAACGCGCCTGCCAGTTCGACGCCCGCATCACGCGCCACCGCGGTAACGACGGCCTTCGCGGCACCCGCGCTCAGAATACGCAGCACCGCCTTCCCCATCAGTCGACCTTGGCGCCGGAGATTTTCACCACGTTGGCCCACTTGGCGATGTCTTCCTTCATGTACTGGCCGAATTCGTCCGGGGACATGCTCATGGGCGCGGCGCCTTGTTTTGACCAGGCGTCCTTGACCTCGGCGTTGTTCACGACCTTTCTGATCTCGGCGTTAAGCCGCTCGACGATCGCTTTCGGCGTGGCGGCCGGGGCCATGATCCCGAGCCAGATCGTCGCCTCGTAGCCGGGCACGCCGGCTTCAGACACCGTGGGGACGTCGGGCAGCACGGGCGAGCGCACCTTGCCGGTGGTGCCGAAAGCCTTGAGCTTGCCCGCGCGCACGTTGGGCGCCATCGTCGTGATCGCGTCGAACATCATCTGCACCTGCCCGCCGAGGATGTCGGTGCGTGCGCCGGAGCTGCCCTTGTAGGGAACGTGCACCACGTCGATCCCCGCCATCGCTTTGAACAGCTCGCCGGCCATGTGGTACGGCGTGCCCGGCCCGGAGGAGGCGTAGTTGTAGAACTTCGGCTTGGCCTTCGCCAGCGCGATCAGTTCCCTGAGGGAGTTCGCCGGAACGGAGGGGTGCACCACCAGCACGAGGTCGGAGTGGTTGACCGGCGACACCGGTGCGAAATCGCGCAGCAGCTCGAACGGTTTGACCGGAATCAGCGACTCGTTCACCGTGTGCGTGTTCGACATCATCAGCAGCGTGTAGCCGTCGGCGGGGGACTTGGCCGCCGCGTCGGTGCCGATCAGCGACCCGCCGCCCGGGCGGTTCTCGATGACGAACGACTGGCCGAGCGCCTCCTGCAGTTTCTGCCCGACGAAGCGCGCGTAAATGTCGGCCGGGCCGCCGGCGGCGAACGGCACGATGATGCGCACGGGCTTGGACGGGTACGCCTGGCCCCAGGCCGGCAGGGCGGCGCAGAAGGCCCCGGTGCAGGCAACCAGCGCGGCGAGCAGGCTCTTTGCGAGTCTCTTCATTGGATCCTCCTTTTGGACCATGGCTTTTTAGCACAGTCTGGGATAATCGCCCGATGAAACTCCTCCTCCACATGACCTCGACCTACGGTTGACCCATCCATGCCACGCAGCCGAGCAAAGCCCGCACCCTTCAAGAACCTGCCTTCCCGCATCACGGTGGAGGGCATGGACCGCGCGCCGCATCGCGCCTTCCTGCGCGGCATGGGGCTCACCGACGAGGACATCGCCAAGCCGTTCGTTGGCATCGCGAGCACCGACGGGCGCGTGACCCCCTGCAACGCCAAGCTCGGCGAGCTCGCGCGCGAAGCGTGCGTGGCCGTTAAGGAGTGGGGCGGCACGCCGTTCGATTTCGCCTCGATCGCGGTGGCCGATTCGATGTCCATGGGCCATGCGGGAATGAAGTTTTCCCTCGCTTCGCGCGAAATCATCGCCGACGGCGTGGAGGCCGTGTGCCGCGGCCATGCGTACGACGCGCTGGTCGCCTTCGCCGGCTGCGACAAGACGCTGCCCGGCATGATGATGGCGATGGTCAGGCTCAACCTGCCTTCGGTGTTCATGTACGGCGGCTCGGCCTCCCCCGGGCGCTGGAAGGGCAGGGACGTCACCGTGCTCGACACTTTCGAGGCGGTGGGCGCCGTGATGGCCGGCGACATGCAGCAGTCAGAGCTCGACAAGCTCGAGCGGGTCTGCCTGCCGACGCTCGGGGCGTGCCCGGGGCAGTTCACCGCCAACACGATGGCGATGGTCTCCGAGACGCTGGGCCTTGCGCTGCCGGGTTCGGCCACGATGCCTGCGATGGCGAAGGAGCGTGCCGCAACCGCGCGCGAAGCCGGTCGCGTCGTGATGGAGTTGCTGCGCACGGGCGGCCCGTTGCCGCGCGACCTCGTCACCAGGAAAAGCCTCGAGAACGCCTGTGCGGCCGTTGCGGCCACGGGCGGGTCGACTAACGCGGGGTTGCATATCCCAGCGATCGCACATGAGGCGGGCATCAGGTTCTCGCTCGATGACCTCGCGCGCATCTCGAAGAAGACGCCGTTGATCGCCGACATGAAGCCCGGCGGGCGGTTCCTCGCCAAGGACCTGCATGCGGTGGGCGGGGTCTACAACGTGCTCAAGGTCCTGCTGGAACGCGGCGCGCTGCATGGCGACTGCCTCACGATCTTTGGCACCACGCTGGAGCAGGAGCTCTCCGACCATCCGGGCGCGGACGGCGAAGTCGTCAGGAAAGAACCCATCCTCGACACCGGCGGGATCGTGGTGCTCAAGGGCAACCTCGCACCCGACGGCGCGCTGATCAAGGTGGCCGGGTTGAAGAGCCTCAAGTTCACCGGCCGTGCCCGGGTGTTCGATTGCGAAGAGGACTGCGCCGCCGTCGTGGCGAAGCGCGCGTACTCGGAAGGCGACGTGCTCGTGATCCGCTACGAAGGTCCCAAGGGTGGTCCCGGCATGCGCGAAATGCTCGGCGTGACTGCCCTGATCTACGGGCAGGGCATGGGCGAGAAGGTCGCGCTGCTGACGGACGGCCGGTTCTCCGGCGCCACGCGCGGCATGATGATCGGCTACGTGTCTCCCGAGGCCGGCGTCGGCGGGCCGCTCGCGCTGGTGAAGGACGGCGACACCATCGTGATCGACGGTAAGGGCGGCAAGCTCACGCTGAACGTATCCGACGCGGAACTGGCGAAGCGCCGCAAGGCGTGGAAGTTGCCGAAGCGCGAACGCTTGAGCGGGGCGCTGGAGAAGTACGCGGCGCTGGTGGGACCCGCCAACCTCGGTGCGGTTACACACAGCGGAGGGAAGAAATGAGCGGCCTTCCCAAACTCGGCTTCATCGGCATCGGCCTCATGGGCAGGCCCATGACGCTGCGCCTGCTTGCGGCCGGCTACAAAGTCGCCGTATGGAACCGCAGCAAGGACAAGCTCGCGCCAGTCACTGCCAAGGGAGCCGTAGCGAAGGATTCGCCGGCCGAAGTCGCGCGCTTTGCCGACATCGTGATGATGTGCGTCACCGACCAGAATTCGGTCAAGGCCGTGTTGTTTGGCCCGGGCGGCGTCGCGGAAGGCGCTGCGGAAGCCAAGATCGTCATCGACTTCTCAAGCATCGCGCCGTCAGCAGCGCGCGAATGCGCCTCGAAGCTCGAAGCCTTGGGCATGGGTTACATCGACGCGCCGGTTTCCGGCGGCACAGTGGGCGCGGAGGAGGGCACGCTTGCGATCATGGCCGGCGGGAAGTCCGAGCACATCGAGTTCGTGCGCCCGCTGATCGCCGAGCTTGCGAGCCGCTTCACGCGCATGGGCGAATCCGGCACGGGGCAGGTCACCAAGCTCGCCAACCAGGTCATCGTCGCGAGCCTGTTTCCGGTGATCGCCGAGGCGATGCGCCTGGCCGAGGCGGCCGGCGTGGACGCAGCGAAGCTGCCTGAGGCGCTGCGGGGAGGATTCGCCGACTCCAAGCCCCTGCAGGTGTTCGGTCCGCGCCTGGCCTCGCGCGCCTACGAGCCCGCGCTCGGCACCACGAATGTGATGCTCAAGGACCTGCTCAATGCCTTGGCTGTCGCGGAGGAGACCGGCTTGAAGCTGCCAATGGCGCAGGCAGCGGTCGAGCGTTTTCGGCTGCTCGTCGCCGAAGGTAAGGGCGAGACCGAGCCGTCCGCGTTCATCGACCTGCTGGCCGCCGGGCGTTGACTGGATTTGTGAAGAATTATTTCGAAAGTCACCAGCAGGAGCGGGTGGTAAGGTATTTTTGTACTGAAACTAGTACATTTGTCTATAAAAATTCCAAGACAAGCTGATGACTACTAGGACTGCCGCCTCCCGCGTCTACAAGATCGTCGTCATCAAGGGCGACGGCATCGGCCCCGAACTCGTGGACGCAGCCATGCAGGTGCTTTCCGCCGTCGAGGCTAGGCTCGGCGGATTCAGGTTGGAGGTCGAGTACCGCGAAGGCGGCGCCGGCCTGTACAAAAAGAGTGGCGAGAACCTCTCGGCCGAGACGGTGCAGGCGATCAAGGGAGCGCACGCCACGATGAAAGGCCCTGTCGGCCTGCCTGACGTGCGCCTCAAGGACGGGACGGAAGCGGGGACGCTGGGCGGCGTGCTGCGCACTGGCCTCGACACCTACGTGAACCTGCGACCGGTGCGCCTGCTGCCCGGCGTCGAGGCGCCCACTCGCGCCAAGCCGGGCGAGATCGACTACGCGATCGTGCGCGAGAACACCGAAGGCCTGTACTTGTCGCGCGGCAAGGGCATAGGCACGAACGACGCGATGGCCGACACCTTGCTGATCACCCGCAAAGGCACGGAGCGGGTCGCGCGCTACGCGTTCGAACTCGCGCGCCGGCGCAACGGCGCGCCCGCGGATGGCGTGAGGCGCGTGACCTGCGTGGACAAGAGCAACGTGCTGGCCTCGTACGCTTTCTTCCGCCGGGTCTTCGATGAAGTCGGCGAGGCCTATCCCGAGGTCAAACGCGACTACCTGTATGCCGACGCGGCCGCCCAGGAACTGGTGCTGCACCCGTCGCGCTTCGACGTGCTGGTCATGGAAAACCTGCTCGGCGACATCCTCTCGGACCTCGGCGGTGCCACGGTCGGCGGGATCGGGCTGTGCCCCTCGGGAAACATCGGCGACAAGTACGCCTACTTCGAGCCGATCCACGGTTCCGCACCCGATCTCGCAGGGCGGGACCTGGCCAACCCGGTGTCGCAGGTGCTTACCGCGGCGCTGATGCTCGAACACCTGGGCGAGACGGCCGCCGCGGAATTGATACGCCGTGCGGTAGCGGAATCGCTCGCCAGCGGCAAACTGCGCCTGGGGGCCCACGGCCAGCCCGAGGGCGGCACGCGGCGCGCAGGGGAGACGCTTGCGACAGTTGTGCGGGAACTCGCGCGCGCATAGCGTTTGCGACCGACAGGAATGCCCGTCGGTAAGCGGGTCACCGAACAGACCTTTTTGGGGCGCGCCACCAATATGGCCAATGCGGATTTTTCTTCCCCCGCACACAACCCAAAGAGGAATCATCATGAAACATGCAATGTCGGCAGCAGCGGTGCTTGCGGTGCTGGCGCTCGGTGCCTGCACCGGGCCCATGGGCCCGCAGGGAAACCAGGGCAACACCGGATATACCGGCGCCACCGGCGAAACGGGGAACACCGGCAACACCGGGTACACGGGCGCGACCGGAGCCACGGGTAACCAGGGCAACACCGGTTATACCGGCGCGACGGGTGCAACAGGCAGCACCGGAGATACCGGAATGCAGGGCAATACCGGCAACACCGGATACACCGGAGCGACCGGCGCCACCGGAGCCAGGGGCACTACGGGTACCGGCGGAACCGTAGTGGTGGTCCCGGCGAGGTAATGCCTCCAATCGCATATGATGTAAATCAATACCCCCGCGATTAGGCGGGGGTACAAATATGTCTTCCGACAGTTCTTGGGAGGCAGGATGCGTTTCAGCAAAGGCGTGGGTGCCGCGCTCATTGCGTGTGCCTTCGCGGCCGCTCCGGCCTCAGGCCAGGAGACCGGCCCGCGCGGCGAGGATGTCTTCGAGGGGGCGTGCGCGTCCTGCCATATCAAGGGTGAAGGGGGCGCGCCGCGCATCGGTGATCGCTCCGCCTGGGCGAAGCGCGTTGCGCAGGGCCAGACGAGCCTCGCACGCAAGGCGGTCGACGGCATTCGCACCATGCCGGCGCACGGCGGCGAAACCAGCCTGAGCGACCTGGAGGTCCAGCGCGCGGTCGTTTACATGGTCAACCAGTCGGGCGGCAGCTGGGCCGAGCCCTCGGCCCCGGGGCAGCCGCCTGCCGGGCGCGGCGCGGCGCAGGTCGTGCAGGCGCACTGCGTCGTGTGCCATTCAACCGGTTTCGATGGCGCTCCGCGCATCGGTGACCGCGCCGTCTGGCTGCCGCGCACGGCGTTGGGAATCGACCCGCTGGTGCGTAACGTCATCCGCGGCCACGGCGGCATGCCGGTGCGCGGCGGGGAAGCCCGCCTGACCGACGCCGAATTGCGCAGGGCGGTGATCTACATGATCAGTTCAGCGAGCACGCGCCCCGCGGCAGAGCGCAAGGCGAATCCGGGACGCTAGCAGTGCCTTCAGCGGTGATCGACAAATACCAGTTTGCCCGTATCGAATCCCCGCGCCGCTGCCTTCGCCACCAGGCTGCTTTTCAGGCTTTCGCTCAGTTCCGGTTTGCGGGAAAGAATCCACAAGTACGACTTGTCGGGCCCTGACACGACGGAGTATTGGTAGTCCTCGTGGTCGAGTTCGAACACGACGTACGAGCCGTAGAACGGGCCGAAGAAGGAAACCTTCAGGTAGCCCTGATCCTTTTCCCCGACGAAATACGCTTTGCCCTCGGCTTCCTTCCATTTCTTTTCCTGTTCGGAGTAGCCTCGGTTCAGGACCCGGACGGCACCGCCATCTCCCAGGCTGTAATTCGCGGTCACCTTGCTCAGGCCGCGTTCGAAGGAATGGTCCAGTCTGGCGATTTCGTACCACTGCCCGAGGTACCGCTCGACCTTGAAGTTTTCGACTGGCTTAACGTTTTCCGGCAGGCCGACACAGCCGGCCAGGAACAGGGCAAGCAGGATCGAACAGCCCGCAGCGGCCTTGGAGTTCATTCGCATTTTTCGGGCCAGATCTTCAGGGCAGAGACGGCCCCGGGAATTCGTCCAGCAGCGGGAAGGCCGAGAGCGCCCCGGCCTCCATCACGGGCGGCGCACTGGTGACGTGCCGCGGGGTGAGCTGCGCAAACGAAGTGACCCCCAGCAGCCCCAGGCAGATGCGGACCTCTTCCTCGAGCAGTTCGAGCGTGCGCACGAGCCCCGGCACGCCGGCCGCGGCAAGGCCGAGGCAGGCAAGGCGCCCGAGGCCGACCGTCTTCGCCCCGAGCGCGATCGCCTTCACCACGTCCGACCCACGCATGAAGCCGCCATCTACCCACACCTCGGCACGGCCGTTCACGGCCTTGAGCACTTCGGGGAGCACTGCGGCGCTGCCCAGGCCATGGTCGAGCTGGCGGCCGCCGTGGTTGGACACGTAGACGATCTCCACGCCGTGCTCGACAGCGATCTCGGCGTCCTCGGCGGTGGCGATTCCCTTCAGCGCCAGCGGCAGGTCGTGCTTGTCCTTGTAGCGCTTCACCTGGTCCCAGGAGAGCGCCGCCTGGAAAGTCATGCCGCTCGTGTCCACCGGGCGCCAGGGTTTGGTGAAGCGGCCGGCGATGTCGCGCTCGCGCCGGCTGTAGAAGGCGCTGTCGACCGTGAAGCAGAAAGAGGTGAAGCCGTTGGCCTTGGCGCGGATCACGTAGTCGTCCACCCAGGCTTCGTTGCCGCGCACGTAGAGCTGGAAGGCGCGGACGGTGTCCGCGGCAGCGGCCGTGGCTTCGAGCCCGGGCTGGCACACGGAGGAGAGCATCTGCGGGATGCCGAACTCTGCGGCGCCCTTGGCGGCCGAAGCGGCCGCGCCTTCGGCAAACGACTCCATGCCGCCCACGGGTGCGAGCATCACCGGCAGGCGCACGGATTTTCCGAGGAAGGTCGAGCGTGAATCCACTTTAGAGACATCGTTCAGCACGCGCGGCCGGAACGCGATCGAATCGAGTGACTGCCGGTTGCGGCGCTGCGTGGTCTCGGTCTCGGTGGCGCCGATCAGGTAATTCCACGGGCCGGGCGCGAGGTTGCGGCGCGCCGCGGAGACGATTTCCTGCAGGGTGAGAAACTGTTCTTGTGCGTTCATAAGCCGAAGCCTAGCACTCCACGCGGCTGACCGGCAGCACGTTGATCGCGAGGCCGCCGAGTGCGGTCTCCTTGTACTTGTGCTGCATGTCCGCGCCGGTGGTCTTCACGGTCTCGATCGCCTGGTCGAGGCTCACGTTGTGCGACCCGTCGCCGCGCAGGGCCAGCGACGCGGCGTTGATCGCCTTGACCGCGCCCATGGCGTTCCTTTCGATGCACGGGATCTGCACGAGTCCGCCGATCGGGTCGCAGGTCATGCCGAGGTGGTGCTCGATGCCGATCTCGGCGGCGTTTTCGACCTGCTCGTTGCTGCCGCCTAGCGCGGCGCACAAGCCCGCCGCCGCCATCGCGCAGGCGGCGCCTACCTCGCCCTGGCAGCCGACCTCGGCGCCCGAGATCGAGGCGTTCCTTTTGAACAGCGCGCCCACGGCCGCGGCCGCCAGCATGAAGTCGCGCAGGCCGGCCCGGTTGGCGCCGGGGCAGAAGTCCTCGTAGTAGCGCATCACCGCCGGGATGATGCCCGCCGCGCCGTTGGTGGGCGCGGTCACCACGCGGCTGCCCGCGGCGTTCTCCTCGTTGACCGCGATCGCAAAGAGACTCACCCAGTCCATGACCTCGTGGGGCATCTTCGCGCCCGTGCCCGCGATCGTCCCATTCAGCTGACGGTACATCTCCGGCGCGCGGCGCTTCACGTTCAGGCCGCCGGGCAGCGTGCCTTCGATCACCAGCCCGCGGTCAATACAAGCGCGCATCGCCTCCCAGATCCGGTCGAGGCCCGCATCGATTTCGGCGTCGATGCGCCAGGCGCGTTCGTTCTCGCGCACGACCTGGTGGATGCGCAGGCCGCGTTCGATGCCGATGCGCAGCAGTTCGTCGGCGCTGGCGTAGGCGAGCGGGGCCGGGGCGCGATCGGCCGCCGTGCTGTCGGCGGCCTCTCCATCCTTGACGATGAAGCCGCCGCCGATCGAATAGAAGACCGCCTCGGTGCAGGAGCCATCCTTGAGCGTTGCCGCGATCCGCAACGCGTTCGGGTGGAACGGCAGGGCCTCGCGGCCGCGAAACTCGATGTCCTCGGCGATGAAAAACGCTACGCGTTGGCGGCCCAGCAGGAAGATCTCTCCGTCCAGCGCCACGGAGTCCAGGATCGCGGGAATCGTTTCGGGGTCTACCGTGTCCTGCCGCAGGCCGGCGAGCCCCAGGAGCGGTTTCACGTCCGCGTCTTGCACGGGGAAGTCGATGACGAACGTCCCCAGCAATTTCATTCGGCCGACGTTCTTCAAGAACTCGCCGGTCACGCCAGGG
>JANNWA010000221.1:0-9795 GCA_031408275.1 Pseudomonadota bacterium | reverse complement strand
TACTGCCCGGCCTTGAACTTCACGCGCACACCCGCCGGAAAGCGCAGCTGCACGATCTTCACGTCCTGCGCCGCTTCGATCACGCGCAGCACGCGGGCGTCGAGCGTGCTCTTCGCCTTCGGGTCGATACGGCGGATCTCGCGCGGCACGATCTCGAGGTCGGATTTGGGTCTGGTCTGGCAGAAGAGGATGTAGAGGTCCTCCGGGTACGGCGTTTCGACCTCCCCGCTGCGCACGAGCCCCCGGCAACTCGCACACGCGCCGCGCTGGCACGAATACGGCATCTCGTAGCCCGCGAGCCGCGCCGCTTCGAGGATGGTCGTGCCAGCATCGCAGGGAAACGCGATGTCGGTGTCCGCTACCCGGATTGTGTAAGTCATGCGCCGCCGGGTTTTACGAGAGGTGCGCCGCGCCGCCGAGCAGCGCGAAAGTCTCGATCACCGAAACCGGGTCGGCCACGCCCTTGCCCGCGATGTCGTGCGCGCAGCCGTGGCCGACGCTCGAAAACAGCACCGGCGTGCCGATCGAAAGGGCGGAGGAGCGTAGCGGCGACAGCAGCTTCATCGGGATGTGCCCCTGATCGTGGAACATCGCGAGGTACACGTCATGCTTGCGCTGCGACAAAATCACGTCCGCGCCCACGGGCCCGTCGGCTAGGACGCCGAGTTCCCGCAGCCGCGCTACCGCCGGCATGGTGATCCGGTCGTCCTCGTCGCCGAACAGGCCGCCCTCGCCCGCATGCGGGTTGATCCCGAACACGCCCAGCGTCGGGTTCGCCACGCCCAGCCGCTGCACCGCCTTCACCGTGGCGAGGCCCGCGGCCACCACACGGTCCGTGGTGATGCGGCCGAGCGCGCTCTTCACGCTCTCGTGCAGCGTCACGTGCGCGATGCGCAGGCCCGCCGCCACGAGCATCAGGAACACCTGCTCTTCGGGGGTATGCGTAAGTTGGGCCAGTAGCCCGGCATAACCCGAGAAGGGAATTCCCGCGCTGTTGATCGCGGTCTCGGACTGCGGGCAGGCCACGATCGCCGCGACCTCGCCTGCATTCACCAGTCGCACGGCCTCGCGCACATAGGCCACGGTCGCCGCCCCCGCGCGCGGATCGATCTTTCCCGGCGCGAAGCCCGCGGGATCGAGCGCATCGACCGGCGCGATCGCGAGGCCCTCGCCACCGTACTCGCGGATGACAAATGCATCGCCCACGAGCACCGGCTCGACCGCGCCGCCCGCGAATTTGCGCGCCGCCTTGACGGCGATCTCCGGTCCGATCCCGTTCGGGTCCCCGATCGCTATTGCAATCCGCATCAGAGCGGGATGGCCACAAGCGTGTCGAATCGATTGCTGTCGCACACGACCACGCGTTCCCTGAAGCGCAGCGCCCCGGCCGAATCTTCCTCGACGAGGTCGAGGTACCGGCCGGTTGCGAACACCTCCATCTTGCCGTCGCGCATGATGCGGACCACCAGGAAGGAGGCCTCGGTGCGGACCTTGCCGCCCTCGACCGACAGCACGGCCGGCAGTCCGACGATGTGGCGGTAGCGCTGGCGCTCGTAGATGTTGGCTTCGCGCAATGCCGAGATCCGGTCGGACAGCATGCCGCGCGAATCCGCGTACATCAGCCCGGCCGGCATGCGCGCGGCATGGTTGTCCGCGGTCGTGAGCATGTACAGGCACTCCTCGAAGAACAGGGCGGGCCAGGCCTCGAAACGCGCGTCGTCGATGGCGCGCGCGTACTCGGAATTCAGATGGATCAGGCGGGAGGCAAGGTCGCCCGCAGGGGCAGTCTTTTGATCGGTCATGGAGCCCATTTCAGATCCCCATGCAGTTGCGGTACGCTTTCCAGAACCCGCGTACCGAGGCCTCGGTGGCGCGCGTGGTGTCGGTCTGCGTCCCCTCGCCGCCCATCTTCATGACCGAGAACTCGTCGCTGGCGGTCGCCACGCCGCGCTGCACGAACCCGCCCACGCAGCCGTCTTCCATCGAAACAAAACCCGCCGGGCCGACCAGGTTGGCCTGCTTCAGGCGGCGCTTCCTCATTTCGGGCGTGTCGTCGGCGAAACCGAGGTAGGTCCAGTTGAGCTCCATCTGTCCCACCCCTTTGGGCAGGATCTGGCGCACGGCGAGGCAGTTGTGGATCTGCTGCAGCACGAAACCCGGGAACACCGTGAGGATCTGCAGCTGGATGCGGTCGCCGAACTCGTCCACCGAGTCGAGCAGGCTCGGGTCCGCGAGCCGGTATCCCTTGCTCTCGGAGCGGATGCCCTGCTTGGCGTACTCGTCGCTCTTTGCGTCGCCGGGCGCGTCGATCGTGTAGCTCGCGTGGTGGCCGCCGTCCTCGCTCACCAGTACGCCGCCGCCCTGCGTGAGGCGGGTGATGCGGAACGTGCCGAAGAACAGGTGCAGCAGGCTCGCGTGGTAGGTGTCCTTCACGTTTTCGGTGTAGAGCTTCCAGTTGTTCGGCAGCGCCTGGGTGAAGCGGCCGAGTACCTCGACAGGTTTTTTGAGCACGCGCTCGATCCGCGCGAGGATCGCCTCGCCCAGGTACTCCTCGATGGTCGGCACCCCATCCGAGAGGCTGGCGAAGACCAGCCCGCACAGCGTCGTGGTGTAGAGCTTCCTCGGGCTGTTCTTCGCCTTGTCGAAGTCCTTCGGCATCCCGCCCTGCCCGTTGGAGCCCTCCTCGAACGCGATGCCTTTCAGGTTGCCCTTCAGGTCGTAGGTCCAGGCGTGGTACACACACTGGAAATCCTTCGCGCTACTGCCGCCGTCGTCCAGAGCGATGAGCGCGCCGCGATGCGTGCAGCGGTTCTCGAAGGCGTAGATCTCGGCGTCCTCGCCACGCACCACGATCACTGGCATTTCGCCGACGAACGTCGTCCGGTAGTCGCCGGGCTTTGCCACATCGGCCTCGAGGCACACGAAGTTCCACACCGAGCCCTCGAAGATGCGTTTCTGTTCGAGCCGGTAGGTCGCCTCGTCCTGGTAGGCCCAGTACGGTGCGCCCGACACCATGCCCTCGGGCCAGGTGGCGCGCGGTTCGGGTGAAATGCCGGCGGATGCAACCATGGGCGGACTCCTCGATACGGGTTATTGCATCGTGACGTTGGCGGTCTGGATCACCTTCTGCCAGCGCGTCATCTCTTCCTTCACGAACGCGGCCATCTCGGAGGTGCTGTTGCCCACCGGTTCGGCGCCCTGCTCGAGGAATTTTTTCCGTACGTCCGGCAGCCTGAGCGCCTCGACCGTCGCCGCGTTGACCTGCTGGGCGATCGCATTGGGCGTCCCAGGCGGCAGGACGAAGGCAAACCAGGCGCTGGCGATGAAGTCCGGCATGCCGACCTCCGTGGCCGAAGGGGTATCCGGCGCCACCGGGCTGCGGCGCGCGCTCGCCACGCCGAGGAACTTGACCTTGCCAGATTGCTGGAAGCGCAGTGCCGCGGCGATATTGCCGATGAAGATGTCGACGCGCCCGGCGACGATGTCCACCAGCGCGGGGCCTTCGCCCTTGTACGGGATGTGGGTCAGTTCCACGCCCGCCATGGTGGCGAACATCTGCGCCGACAGGTGCGAAGTCGAGCCGTTGCCCTGCGAGGCGTAGATCACCTTGCCGGGATTGGCCTTCGCGTGCGCGATCAGTTCCTTCACCGAGTTGGCGGGCAGGTCGAGCTTGGCCGTGATCACGTTGGGCACGATGGCCAGTACCGTGACGGGCACGAACTTGTTGGGGTCGAAGGCGAGCTGCTTGTACAGGTTGTGGTTGATCGACAGCGGCCCCGGGGGGCTGGACAGGATGGTGTACCCGTCAGGGTCGGCCTTGTACACGGCTTCCGCGCCGATGTTGCCGCCCGCGCCGACGCGGTTCTCGACCACCACTGGCTGACCCCACTTGGCGGAGAGCTTTTCGCCGACGATGCGCGCGAGCACGTCGGCGGAGCCGCCCGCCGGGAACGGCACGACGATCTTCACGAGCTTGTTCGGGAATCCGCCCTGACCCAGGGCCGGCGCGGAGCCCAGCGCCGCAGCGGCGCAGAGCAGCAATTTGCACAGTCGTTTCATGTTTCTCCTTTGGTTTCTTATTGGACCTTACACCCGGCGCTCGCGGCCTTCCCAGTATTTCGCGCGAAGTTTCCTCTTGGCGACCTTGCCGTTGTCGTCGCGCGGGAACTCGGCCACCACGGTCACGTCGCGCGGGATCTTGTAGCCGGCGATGCGCGGGCGCAGCCAGCGCTCGACCTGCGACGCGTCGACCGCGGTGCCGTGCTCGGGCAGGATCGCGGCCATCAGGCGCTCGCCCATCTCGTCGTCCGGCACGCCGAACACCGCGCAGTCGAGCACCCCCGGGCAGCCCATGAGGGCATGCTCGATCTCCGCCGGGTAGATGTTCACGCCGCCCGAGATCACCATGTCGGCCGAGCGGTCGCAGATGTAGAGATACCCCTCGTCGTCCAGGTAGCCCATGTCGCCGAGCGTGACGAGGCCGTCGCGCTCGATGGATTTGCGTGCCGCGTCGTTGCCGACATAGCTGAAGTCCGCGTACGCGGGCTGCTTCATGTAGATGAGGCCGACTTCCCCCGTGGCGCAAGGGCGCCCTTCCTCGGTGACGATCCGCACGACCGCTTCGCCCACGGGCCGGCCCGCGCTGCCGGGCCGCGCAAGCGCCTCGACGGAAGACATGATCGTGATGAGGCCGGTCTCGCTGGCTGCATAGGTTTCATAAATCTTCGGGCCCAGCCAGTCGATCATCGCGCGCTTCACCTCGGGCGGGCAGGGCGAACCGGTCGACGCGATGAAGCGCAGCGAGGAGAGGTCGTAGCGCTTCCTCACCGCCTCCGGGAGCTTCAGCATGCGCACATACATCGTCGGCACCATGTACGCGAGGTCGATGCGGTGAGATTCGATTGCGCGCAGCGTTTCCTCCGCGTCGAAGCGCGGCATCAGCACCAGCCGCTCGCCGAGCCGCAGCGCCGTCTGTGTGATCAGGCTCGGGGCGCTGTGATAGAGCGGTGCTGGCATCAGCGTGCGGCAGCCCGGGACCACGCCGAAGCATTCGGCCGAGAGCTTGTCCGCCCGGCGCTGGCCTTCTTCGGCCTGCCCCATGGGCCACGGCTTGCGCATCACGCCCTTGGGACGACCGGTGGTGCCCGAGGTGTAGGCGATGTGGCCGCGCGGCGACGCCACAGGCCCGGCATAGGGCGCCTGCGCCGCGAGCCAGCTTTCGTACTCGCGCGTGCCGGCCGGCGCGCCGCCGGAAACGAACACTTTCACTCCCGCGGGCACCGCGTCCTTCACAGCCGCGTAGAGGTCCTCCGCCACGATCAGCGCTTTCGCGCCGCTGTCGGACAGCAGGAACGCCACCTCGTCGCGCGTGAAGTGCCAGTTGATCGGGCAGTAGTAGAACCCGCCCGTGCGGCAGGCCGGAATGACGTCGGTGTAGATGGGGTCGTTGCGCAGGAGCAGCGCGACGACGTCCCCCTCCTCCATGCCCGCCTTCGACAGACCGCCGGCGAGCCGCGAGCCGCGTGCGGCGACTTCCTCGCCCGCGCGCACGAGGTCTCCGAAATACAGCGTTGCGGTCATCCGGGTGAACCCAGGCCGTTCAGCGGGATTTCACGTGGTGCAGCGGGAACAGCTTCGCGACCACCTCGCCATTGGAAGCCCAGGCCTTGCAGCCGTCGAGGAAGTACGGGCGTGCCTCGGCCTTGCTCGGCTTGTCCGCGGTGGCCACTTCGCCCGCCTTCGGCCAGCTTCCCATGCTCTGGAAGGCCACCGTGGCCGCCGGCATGAGGAGCTCGCGCAGGTGCGTGCAGCCCTTGGTGCCCCCCACGCTTTCATTGACCGCCTTGCGCCACCCACCGCCGATTTTGGCGCCGATAAGGCCCTTATAGGCCGGGGCCACCGTGAAGCAGGGATCGTAGGGCGCCTCGTTGGTCGTGACCTCGATGTCCTTCACTACCATGTCCCGGTCCAATGTCAGGCGCAGCTCCATGTCGTGCACGTGCATGCCGGCCTCGCGGCGGCCGCGGTACGGCTCGGTGACCGCGTAAGTCTTGGTGTCGATGATGCGCGCCTCGATGTCCCAGAGGCCGTCCTCGCGCTCGAAGCCCTCGCAATGGATGGTACGGGTGTGCTGGTGGCGGCGCGGCGCCGGTGCTGAAAGGGCCATGGGTGTGTCGTCCTGTCTCGATTCAGTTGCCAATGTGCGCGGTGGAGGCGATCTCCACCAGGAAATCCGGCCGCACGAGGTCGGCGCGGATGCAGTAGCGCGCCGGGGGATTTTTCGGGAAGTACTCCTTGTAGACCTCGTTCATCGCAGCGTAGTCCGCGAGGTCCTTGAGGAAGATCTGGTTGAAGGTGATGTCGGTCATGGTACCGCCGGCCGCGGCCAGCACCGCCTTGATGCTCTCGAGCACGTTCCGTGTCTGCGCCCGCACGTCGCCCACGCCGAACGTCTTGCCGTCCGCGTCCATCGCGAGCGTGCCACCGATGTAGAGGATGTTGCCGGCCAGCGCACCCGGCGAATACGGGGCGAGCGGCGGCGGGGACCCCGCGGGGGTGATGACCTTGAATGCCATGGCGTTCTCCTGTCTGCGCTATCGGTGATTCAGTCTGCCTGCGCGCCGGTCGCCTTGACCAGCTTCGCCCACTTCTCGGTGTCGGCGCGCATGAGTCTGGCGAAGTCCCCGGATGCGAGATATGCCGGCTCCGCGCCCATGGCCTCCATGCGCGCTTTCGCGTCGTCGGCCGCGACTGCCTTGCCGATCTCGCGCGTGAGCGCCGCAACGATCGCGTCCGGCGTGCCGCCCGGCGCGAGCACGCCGAACCACGATCCCACCTCCACGCCCGGCACGCCGGCCTCCGCCAGAGTGGGCAGGTCCGGCAACGCGCGGGCGCGCTTGTCGCCGGCGACCGCCAGCGCGCGGAGCTTCCCCGAGCGGATGTGCGCGAGCACCGTGGGCAGGTTGTCGAACATCAGTTGCACGCGACCCGCGAGGAGGTCCGACATCGCCAGCGGCGCGCCCTTGTATGGCACATGCTGCAGCTTCACGCCCTGCGAGAGCTGGAACAGTTCCCCCGCGAGGTGCGGGATCGCGCCGCTGCCGCTGGAGGCATACTGCATGGGCGCAGGCGCGGCCTTGGCCAGCGCCACAAACTCGCGTGCGGTGTTCGCCGGCACGGAAGGGTGCACGACCAGGGTCACGGGAATCGTAGCCACCAGCGCCACCGGCTTGAAATCCCTTGCCGCATCGTAGGGCAGCGACTTGTAGATGGAGGGCGCGATCGTCTGGCTCGCGGTCACGCCGAGGAGCAGCGTGTAGCCATCGGGCGCGGCTTTCGCCACTGCGTCCGCGCCGATGGTGCCTCCCGCACCGGGGCGGTTTTCGACCACGAAGGACTGGCCCAGCGCCGCGGAGAGCTTGTCGGCCACCACGCGCGCCAGCAGGTCGGCCGCGCCGCCGGGCGGGAAACCCGCGATGATCCTCACCGGCTTGGCGGGATACGTCTGCGCAATGCCGGGCGGCGCGGCAAGAGTGACAGCCGCAAGCGCGATTGCAAACAGGATTTTCAGGGATGTGGGTCGCATGGCGGCTACTGTAAGCCAAAGCCGCGCCTGCGGACGGCCGCGTTTCGCTGGGCACCTAAAGTTGCTGCGCGCCGGGCCGATAGTCAGGGTGTACCCCTCGCCAAGGAGCACCGCCATGAAAGCCTCGCCGCTGGCCGCGATATTCTCCATCGCCCCGAGCGCCTTCTCGGGCGAGGCGGACGCCGAGGCCTGCAGGGCGCCGGCTTCGATGCGCGAACTCAAGTGCGAAGTCGCGCTCTGGGGCGAGCAGTACCTGCCCGCCTTCTCGGCCGCCGACGTGGACGCGATCGCCGGCTGGCTCGACCGGAATTTCTACAAGCTTGCGCGGTAACCCTGCCCCGGCTCCCCCCTCCCGAACGAAGTACCCTCCGCCGGGGCAGGGGGCTTTATTTGCATAAAACCATTTTTATGGGAAAATGGGCAAATGAAGACCACGCTCGAACTTCCCGACGACCTGATGCGCCGCGTGAAGATGCGCGCGATCCAGCGCAACCAGAAGCTCAAGGACGCGGTGGCCCAGCTCCTCGAGGCAGGCATCGCCGCCGTTCCGCAGGGAGAAGCACCCGGCCACGCCCCGAAACCGGTGCGCCTGCGCAAGCACGGCCTCCTCACGATCGACAAGATCGAAGCCGCCATCGCGTCGGGCCGGGACTAGGCTCCGCCCGTGGTCGTAATAGACACGAACGTCCTCGCCTACCTGCTGATCGAAGGCGACCGCACACCGCAAGCGCAGGCACTCTATGGGCGCGACCCGGAATGGCGAAGCGAAGCGTTCCTGCTGGTGGAATTTTCCAACGTCCTTTCGACGTACGTCCGCTCAGGAGGCATGACCCAGACGCAGGCCGAGACGCTGTTGGCGGAGGCAGAGCGCAGGATGCGCGGCCTCGTCAATGTGCCGCACACGCAAGCCCTGCGTGCGGCAGAGCAATACGGTGTTTCCGCCTACGATGCGCGGTTCCTTGCTGCCGCAAGGAACCTTGGGGGGAAGCTCGTCACGGAGGACGCGAGGCTGCGGGCCGCCGCTCCGGCCCTGACCTGCTCGCTGGCCCAGGCGTTGGCCTGAAACCGCCCCGGCGGGACGGGCTCCCCTCAGCCCACCTCGCCCGGATCGCCGCTGTCGGCGAAGTCGTCGGCGACATAGCCGCCGCCCTCGTTCGCGGACTGGCTGCCGTAGTCCGTCTCCACGAGCGAACCCGCGCCCGCAGGCGCCGCGGACTGGTCCGGCTTGGCGTGGTTTCCCATCAGGCTGCCGATGCCCTGCGCGATCAACGAGCCGGCCACGACACCGCCCGCGGTCATCGCGAGCGTGCCCATCAGGCCCGAGCCCCAGCGGCTGGGCTGTTGCACGGCCATCGGGCCGGCCATCGGCGCGGCCCCGGGCGCCTGGCCCATCTGGACCGGCGCGAGCCGCGAGGCCGGCTGTGTTGCGACCGGCGCGCGGCCCCAGGCATTCGCGTCGCCGACGAAACTGGTCCTGGGTTGCGTCGCCTCCCGCTTTGCCTCGACAAGCGCCTGCTCGAGCTGCATCACCCGCTGCACCAGCAGGTACGCTGCATCCGGCTGGCGGGTGCAGGCCTCGCGGATCAATCCTTCGGCGTCGGGGTCTTTCTGGCCGGCCTGTGCCTGCGCGAGCAACTGCAGGAAGCGGGTGAGTTCAGCGCGTTCTTCAGGGGTCATGGTCTAGGCAGCCTTTTGGTAGGAGGGCAAATCGCCGATTGCGTGCTTCACTGCATCTTCCACCCGCTCGAGGAAAACGAAGTCCAGCCGCGCGCGCGCATCCGCGGGCACGTCCTCGAGGTCTTTCTCATTCTTCCTCGGCAGCATGACAGTTTTAATACCGGCGCGCAGGGCCGCGAGCACTTTTTCCTTGACGCCGCCGATCGGTAGCACCAGGCCGCGCAGGGAAATCTCCCCGGTCATGGCCACATCGCTCCTCACCGGGCGGTCCAGCAACAGCGACACCAGCGCGAGGTACATTGCCACGCCCGCGCTCGGCCCGTCCTTGGGCGTCGCGCCCGCCGGCACGTGGACGTGCAGGTCGGTCTTGTCGAGCGAATCGCCGATCAGCATCTTGGCCAGCGTCAGCGCCGCCTGCACCGACTCTTTCATCACGTCGCCCAGCTGCCCCGTGAGGATGAGCTTGCCCGAGCCGGGCACTTTCGTGGCCTCGATGAACAGGATGTCCCCGCCCACGGGCGTCCAGGCAAGGC
>JANNWA010000220.1:0-6964 GCA_031408275.1 Pseudomonadota bacterium | reverse complement strand
CGAGACGAGAAGAGGGGCTGACGCCCCTCCTCAGACCTCCCCGAGACGAGAAGAGGGGCTGACGCCCCTCCTCAGACCTCCCCGAGACGAGAAGAGGGGCTGACGCCTTCCTCATGCCTCCCCGGCCTATTCGGCCGTGATGCCCGCCGACTTGATGATCTTCGCGTACTTCGGCACGCCGTCGCGGATCATCGCCGCAAGGTCGGCGGGCGTGCCGGTCAGGGGCTCGGCGCCAGCCTTGTCCAAGGCCGCTTTCATTTCGGGCACCGCGATCAGCGCGACGATTTCCCGGTTCAGGCGATCGATGATCGCCGGCGGGGTGCCGGCCGGCGCCATCAGCGCGAGCCACAGCGAGGCGTCGAACCCGGGATAGCCCGACTCGGCTACCGTCGGCACATCGGGGAGCGACGGCGAGCGCTTCGGCGTACCGACCGCAAGCGCCCGTACGCGGCCGGATTTGGCCTGCGACAGCAGGGCGGGCAGGCTGCCGAACAGGATCTCCACCTGGCCGCTGACCACCGCAGTGCCCGCCGGGCCGTTGCCGCTGTAGGGGATGTGCAGCATGTAAGTGCCCGACACGGACTTCAGCATCTCCATCGCAAGGTGCGTGGTCGAGCCGATGCCTGCGGAAGCGTAGTTGAGCTTGCCCGGCTGGCCCTTGGCGAGCGTGACCAGTTCCTTGAGCGTCTTGGCCGGCAGGGCGGGATTGACGACGAGGAGGTAGGGCGAGACCGCCATCAGCCCGATCGGGGCGAAATCCTTGACCGGGTCGTACTCGAGCTTCGCATAGACGCCGGGGGCCACGACGTGGGTGCTGGTGGAGGCCACCGTGAGGTTGTATCCGTCCGGGGCCGCCCGCGCGACCACGGCCGTCCCGATCGTGCCGCCGCCGCCGCCGCGATTTTCGATCACGATCGGCTGCCCGAGCCGCTCGGCGAGTTTTTGCGCGACGATGCGCGACACGATGTCGGTGGAGCCCCCCGGCGGGAAAGGCACCATCAGCCGGATCGGCTTGGCGGGCCACACCTGGGCCGAGGCGCCGGCAACGTTCAGGATGGCGGCCGCGCAGAACGCGGCGGCAAGAATTTTTCTTGTGTTCATTCGTATCCTCCTGTTGGGGCGAATACTACACGCTTGATCGGGGCAGGCTCGCGCATACAATCGGGGATGCGAAACACAATCTTGGTGTTGCTGGCGTGTGCCGGATTCCTCGCGTTCGACGTCCAGGCGCAGCCGGCCCGCGCCCCCGACGTCCACTACGATCCGACCCCGCCGAACGTGGTGGCGCATATGCTCAGCCTCGCGCGCGTGGGCAAGGACGACGTGGTCTACGACCTGGGCTGCGGCGACGGCCGGGTGGTGATCGCGGCCGCGAAGGCGGCCGGGGCGCGGGGGGTATGCGTGGACATCGATCCGGTGCGGATCCGCGAGAGCCGCGCGAATGCCAGGGTCGCGGGCGTGGAGCAGCGGATCCGCTTCGTCGAGGGGGACCTGTTCACCACCGCGATCGCGGACGCGACAGTGGTCGTGGTGTTCCTGTGGCCGGACCTGAACCTGAAGCTGCGCCCGAGGCTGTGGCAGGAGTTGCGGCCCGGCACGCGGGTGATTTCGTACGTGCATGACATGGGCGACTGGCGGCCGCGGGAGGCCGTAAAGGTCCAAGGCGCGTTCGGCGAGCGCAACCTGTACCTCTGGACGATCGGGGCGCCCGGTCCGAAGTAGGGGCGCGGGACTACGCTTCCAGCGCGATCCGGCGGCGCAGTTCCTGGTAGCGATCGTGCGAGGCACCGGCCGCGAGCGGGTCTTTGGCGGGAGGCACGGCGTTTTTCACGTCCTCCCACTCGCTTTTCGTGAGTGTCGCGGCAGCGCGGCCGAGGACGTCTTCCTCCTCCTTGGCGATATGGTTGCCGTAGTAGACGAGGTAAGTCGCGGCCGCCACCTCGACCTCGGGGCGCGAAACGATCGCGCCGTCGACGATGCTCTGCAGGAGGTCGCGCAGCGTTTCGCCGGCATGGGCGATGACGCGGTGTTCCTGGTTCAGGCGGGCCAGCACCAGCGCGAGGTCGGGGCAGTGCTTTTCCAGGTGCATGAACGCGACGTCCTCGCGCGGATGATGGGACAGGTCCGAGTAGTCGCGCAGGTAGGAAACGATGTCGAGCATCAGCTCGTAGTTGGGCCGCTCCCCGGTGTGGAACACGTCGATCTGCTTGTGCAGCAGCCTCAGCAGCCGGGCAAAGTATTCGTGCTCAGCGTGCCACGCGGCGATGGGGTCGGCCATGGTTGCTGCTCCTTGTGCTCTTTTTCATGCGAAGAATGACCCGCCCGCGCTTTCGCGCGGTCAATGCTGTTGTTTGCTTTTTGCGTGCCGGGCAAAGTCGCCCGCCCCGGAAAAGCCCTGGATCGATTCACAGTCGGACGCTATTCCGAATCCCGAAGCCGCCAGCAACGCGGAAATCCAGGTGCCGGGCCCGCGCAGCCGCGAACCCGCTCCCGACGAGGCGCCGTGCGCCTCGCGGCGATGGGGATCCCGCTTTTCCTTTGCGTCGTTCCTGAATCCGTCGACGCTGTGCGCTTTCAAGGTCTCGACGATGCCGAGCGCGCAAGTGGAAACGACCCACGTGTCCATCGGCGAAGCGAGGCCGCGCGCCTTGAGGTCGCGCAACACGCCCGCCCAGGGATCGCCACCCCCCGCTTCCGGTCCTGCCGCCAGCAACCGCGCGCATCCGCCGTGGTCCTCGCCGAGCACTACGATGATGTCCGGAATCCGGCCTGCATCCGCGGACCGGCCCTCTACTTCGAACGCCCAGACCCGCGCCCAGTGCCGGTCGTCGAGCGCATCGCCGAGCAACCGCGTGCAGCGTTGGGCCCACTCGTCCCGGGTGGCCTCCGTGATCGACATTGAGGCATGGGTGCCGTTGTGCCCCAAGAGTGCCGACAGGGCCGCGTGGACGTCCCGGCGGATCATGGCTTGCAGGTAGCGCCAAGCCGCGCCGGGCTCGGCCTCGGCGGCGCTGCGCGCGAAACGCGGCACGAACATCGAGCGGAATTCGACGTGCTCGCCGGTGCGGCTGCGGAATTTTGGCAGGCGCACGCGCACCGGGCCTATGCAGGTGCGGATCGTGCGCTCCGGCTGCAGGCCGTTGCGCACCAGGGAATGCCGGCCCAGCGCGTCCCGCTGCCCTGCCGAATGCGCGAGGAAGCGCACGCACTCATCCTCAACCAGAAGCGCGATCAGCTGTTCTGCATGCAGCAGCAGCACTCCCCTGAGGACTTCCGCGCCGTTGCGCGGCTGCGGGGGGGAAACCATGCCTGAGTCGGGGCCCATTCCTGCGTCTCCTCGCTGTAGTTATGCGCTACAGGATGCCCGCGGGCCAGGCTTGCACTATTGATGCAGCGCAAACCCCGTGCGACTACTTTATTGCCTGGTGATGGTCAGCAGCTGGTACAGGCCGCCGAACGAAAGGGTCTTGCCAGGAACGGAATTCGCCGCTCCGGCGGGGAGCCACTCGGCGATCTCGCGTTCCCAGAGGTCAAGCGCAAACGGCTCGAGCGTGTGCAGCACGCCCGCCATCGGCCAGTAAAGCGGGTTCAGGAGGCTGGGCCGGTGGTAGTCGACGATCACCAGCCGGCCGCCGGGCCGGACCACCCGCAGGGCCTCGGCCAGGGTCCTGCGCCGGACCTCGGCGGGCTGCTCGTGCAGCAGGAAAAACAACAGGGCGCGGTCGTAGGTTCCCGTGGCAATGTCCAGTGCGGCGCTGTCGCCCTGGATCAGCCCCACGTCCGCCCCAGGGGGAAGCTTGCGCGCGAGATTTTCCAGCTGTACCGGGAGCACGTCCACCACATCGAGCTGGGCGCCCAGCGGGACGCGGGCGAGCAGTTTGCGGGTCAGGTTCCCGTAGACGCAGGCGATCTGCAGCGTGCGGCCGTCGAGGCGCTCGCCCAGGGCGGCCAGCGCGGCGTCGCGCAGCTTGTTGAAATTGCCCCACAGGATGAGGTTGACCAGCCACTGGCGCTCGAACACGCGCACCGCGCGCGGATGAACGTACGCCCACCAGTAGGTCTGTGCCAGATACCCGGGCACGGCAACTGGAGGCACTGCTAGGCCCGGCGCTTCGGCTTTCAATGGAGGCTCCCCTTCCTTTTCGCTATCTTCCGTTGCGTTGCGGATACTGTATTTGATCCGGGTCAAACTTCGCACTGCCCCGGCGGACCCGTCGATCAGGCCACTTTCTCCAGTTTTTGCAGCGAACGCATGCGCCACGGGATCGTCTCGCCCGGGAACAGGCGAGGGTACTCCGTGTAGCTTACCTCGCCCACATAGATGTCGCCGCGCGAATCGACCGCCAGGCCATGCGGGGCGACGAATTTGCCGGTTTCCAGGCCCGGGCCGGCCTCGCCGCCGAGCCGCGCGACCGCCTCGCCTGTCTTGTCGACGATGGTGAGGCGCGGGCCGACGTTGGGCATCTGCCGGTTCACCGGCATTGCGGCGCCTAGCTCGCCGATGATGAATTCCAGTTTCCCGCCGCCGCCTCTGTTGCCACAGCAGTACAGGCCGCAGGGCCGGTGCATGTTGTTCCACTGGGTTTCGTACCTGCCGTTGGCGTCGAACACCTGTACGCGGTGGTTCTCGCGGTCGGCCACGTACACCCAGCCTTCTGCGTCGGTGACTATGTTGTGCGCGATGTTGAACTGGCCCCGGTCGGTCCCCGGTTCGCCCCAGGACAGCAGCAGCTTTCCGTCCGGTGAATACTTGTGCACGCGGGCGTTGCCGTAGCCGTCGCTCACGTAGATGTCGCCCCGCGGGGACAGGGCCGTGTGCGTGCAGCGGTGGAAAGGCAGGCCGCTCATGTACGGCGTGGGCTGGCCGGGCACGCCGAGTTCGAGCAGCACCTTGCCGTCGGTGGTGCACTTCCTCACGAAATGGCCGAGGTCGTCGGTCAGGTAGAGGATGTCGTTCGCGTCGATGTGCAGGCCGTGCGCGCGCGGGTACGACCCTTCCCCCCACGATTTGAGGAAGGTACCGTCGCGTTCGAACACCATCATCGGGTGCTCGCCGCGATTGAACACATAGACGCGGTCCTTGCTGTCCACGGCGACCGCGGCGGCGTCCTTGAATTCCCAGCCTTCAGGCAGTTTCGCCCAGTCTTCCACGACCCTGTAGCGGTGCTCGCCGCTGCCCAGTATCACCGACATGTGCTGCTCCATTGATTCTTTATTGTTTCACAAATGGAAAGACAGTTGGCATGCAAGCCGCCCCAGATGGCGTGTTTTAGATAGTAATGTTCAGCTTTTATGGCGGATCGCGCTCTTCGGCCGGAACGCCTTGACGGCCGCCTCGTCGGTCTCGACGTACGGCCCGCCGATCAGGTCGATGCAGTAGGGCACCGCGGCGAACACGCCGTCGAGGGTTTCCTTGATCGCCTTGGGCTGGCCGGGCAGATTGAGGATGAGTGCCCCCTTCCGGATCACCGCCACCTGCCGCGACAGGATCGCGGTCGGCACGTACTTGAGGCTCACCGCCCGCATCTGCTCGCCAAAGCCCGGCATCACCTTGTCAGCCACCGCGAGCGTCGCCTCGGGCGTGACGTCGCGCGACGCCGGGCCCGTGCCGCCGGTGGTGAGTACGAGGTGGCACTTTGCGGTGTCGACCAGTTCCCTGAGCGTGGCCTCGATCAGCGCCTGCTCGTCCGGAATCAGGCGCGTTTCCATGCGCCAGGGCGAGGTTAGCGCCGCCCCGAACCAGTCCCTGAGCGCGGGGATGCCCGCGTCTTCGTAGACACCCGAGGAGGCGCGGTCGCTGATCGAAACCAGCCCGATGAGGAGTTCGTTGTTCGTTTCCATGGCTCACTCCGCGTCGCGGATCACCTTGAAGATTTCGCGAAAGGACTTCGGCGGGCGGCCATCGGCGGCTTCCTTCCTCGCGTTGCGGATCAGGTTGCGCAGGGCCTGCAGGTCCACGCCCGGGTGCTTGGCGGCGAATTCGGTGAGCGCTGCGTCGTCGGCGATCAGCTTTTCGCGCAGCCTTTCCATGCCGTGCTGGCGCGCGACCTCGGCCTTCGACTGACCGTTCCAGGCGTCAAGCCGCTCCTGGATCGGCGCCGGGTCGATTTCACGCATCAGTCTGCCGATGTATTGCATCTGCCTGCGGCGCCCCTCGTGGGCGGTAATGCGCTGCGCTTCGCGGATCGCCTCGCGCAGCGACTCGGGCAGGCCCATCGAAGCGAGCCGCTCCTTGGAGAGATCGACGAGTTCCGCGCCGAGCTTCTGCAGGGCATGGCTCTGCGCCTTTTTCTTGGTCTTGCTGAGGATTTCGTCGTCCATTGCGCTGCTATGATAACGCGCTATGAAAATCGACAGCCGCTTTACCTACAGTGAATCGCAGTTGCGCGAGTTTGCGCAGACCGTCCTGGACCACGCCCGGTCGCTGGGCGCCGCCGGGTGCGAGTGCGATGTTTCCGAGGGTTTCGGCCTGTCGGTCACCGTGCGCAAGGGCGCGATCGACACCCTTGAGCACAATCGCGACAAGGGGATCGGTGTTTCGGTGCACTACGGAAGCCGGCCGCACGTCAAGCGTGGCCATGCCAGCACCTCGGACTTTTCGCCCGCGGCCTTGCGCCAGACTGTAGAGGCTGCGGTCGCCATTGCCCGCCATACCGCCGAGGACGACTGCGCCGGACTGCCCGAGCCGGCACTGCTCGCAAAGGACCTCCCGGACCTCGACCTGTACCACCCGTGGCGCGTGTCGCCCGAGGATGCGATCGAGGTCGCCAAGCGCTGCGAGGCGGCGGCCTTCGCCCTCTCCCCCAAGCTGAAGAACACAGAGGGCACCTCGCTCTCGGCCCAGCACTCGCAGTTCGTATTCGCCAACAGCCTGGGCTTCATGGCCGGGTTTCCCACCTCGAGGCACTCCCTTGGCTGCTCGATGATCGCCGAGGAAAAGGGGCAGATGCAGCGCGACGACTGG
>JANNWA010000219.1:0-2493 GCA_031408275.1 Pseudomonadota bacterium | reverse complement strand
CGAGAAGATCGCCAACGTGAACCCGGAGGCGGCGCTGTATGCCAAGGGCCTGTGGATCACTGGCAGCGGTTCGCGCACGTCGATCGATTTCACGCTCAACATCAACGACGTCGGCAAGTATCTCGATCGTGTGGGCACGCCTGAAAGCGTGAAACGCGGCACCGCGAAGCTGGCCGGCGCGCTCACCTGGGCGGGGGATCCGCTGAACGTGCATTACCCGACGCTCGCGGGCCAGATTTCACTGCAGGCCGAGAGCGGCCAGTTCCTCGAAATCGAGCCCGGACTCGGCAAGCTCGTGTCGCTGATGAGCCTGCAGATGCTGCCACGGCGAGTCGCGCTGGATTTCCGCGACGTTTTTTCCAAGGGCTTTGCTTTCGACAGCATCACGAGCTCCCTGCAGATCGAAAAGGGCATCATGAGCACCAAGGACTTCAAGATGCGCGGGCCCGCGGCCGAGGTTGGAATCTCCGGTAACGCGGACATCGCCCGCGAGAGCCAGGACCTGAAGGTCAGGGTCGTGCCGGAGCTGGGCGACAGTGCCTCGACGCTGGTGGGCCTGCTCAATCCGGTGGTCGGCATTGCCACGTTCATTGCCCAAAGGCTGATGAAGAATCCGGTCGGCAACATTTTCGCTTTCGAGTATGGGATCACCGGCACGTGGGCGGATCCGAAGGTGGAGAAGATCGGCGTGGTCCCGGTCGAGTCCCCGTTCGAGCCCGGGGAGCGGCTGCGTTGAGCACGCTGTCGCAGGGGACACCGCCCGGACGCGTCAGGGTGGCGGCGGTGCAAATGGTCTCGGCCCCGGAGGTCAAGGCCAACCTCGCCACCGCCGGCCGGCTGATCGCGCGGGCCGCTGCGGAAGGCGCCCAACTCGTCGCGTTGCCGGAGTACTTCTGCATCCTCGGCCGGCATGAAACCGACAAGGTCAAGGTATGCGAGAAGGATGCGGGGGAGCCGGGGGGCGGCGGGCCGATCCAGTCCTTTCTCGCCGAGGCGGCCGCGAAGCACGGCGTATGGCTCGTCGGCGGCACGATCCCGATCGCGTGCGCCGACACGGCGCGCGTGCGCAGCGCGTGCTGTGTCTTCGACGCCGGCGGCCGGCGCGTGGCGCGCTACGACAAGATCCACCTGTTCGCGTTCCGGCAGGGCGCCGAAAGCTACGACGAGACGCGCACCATGCAGCCCGGCGACCAGCCGGTCGTCCTCGAGAGCCCCTTCGGCAGGCTGGGTCTTTCGGTTTGCTATGATGTTCGCTTCCCGGAGTTGTATCGCACCGAAGCGCCCGTGGACATCTGGTTCGTGCCATCGGCGTTTACGGTGACCACGGGATCGCCGCACTGGGAAGTTCTCCTTCGCGCACGCGCGATCGAGAACCTGTGCTACGTGGTCGCACCGGCGCAGGGCGGCAGCCACCCGAACGGCCGGCGCACCCACGGGCATACGATGATCGTAGGGCCGTGGGGAGACGTCCTCGCGGAACAGCCCGAAGGCGAGGCAGTGCTGATCGCCGACCTGGAACATGCACGCATCGCCGAGGTCCGCGGTTCGCTCCCGGCCCTCGATAACCGCAGGATCCAATGACCAAGACCGTTGAATCACCCCCCGCGCAGGACACCTTCCTTGCAACCGCGCAGGCTTCGCTGCTCGCGCCGTACGACCTCGACCTCGGCCGGCTCGGCCCGGTGTTCGGCGCGCTGGCAGAGCACCGCATCGATTACGCGGACCTGTATTTCCAGTACACCCGCTCGGAGGGCTGGAGCCTCGAGGAAGGCATCGTCAAGTCCGGCAGCTTCAACATCGAGCAGGGCGTCGGCGTGCGCGCGATCTCGGGGGAGAAGACCGCCTTCGCGTACTCGGACGACATCAGCATCAACGCGCTGCAGGACGCGGCGCGCGCCACGCGCGCGATCGGCCGCGCGGGCGGCACCAAGGCCGCGAAGATAGCCAAGCGCAGCTCGCCGGCGCGGCTGTATCAGCCGGTGGACCCGATCGGCTCGCTTTCCTCCGAGGCGAAGGTGGGCATGCTCGAAAAGCTCGAGAAGCTGTGTCGCAAGCTCGATCCGCGGGTCACCCAGGTCATGGCCAACCTGGGCGGCGAATACGAAGTGGTGCTTGTGGCGCGTTCCGACGGCGTGGTGGCGGCCGACGTGCGGCCGCTGGTGCGCCTCTCGGTGCAGGTCATCGTCGAAGAGGACGGCAAGCGCGAATCGGGCTCTGCCGGCGGCGGGGGGCGGACCGGGTACGAATATTTCACCGACGCCCTGCTCCACGACTACGCCCTCAAGGCAGTCCATCAGGCCGTCACCAACCTGGGCGCGAAAGCTGCGCCTGCCGGGACGATGACGGTGGTGCTTGGGCCCGGATGGCCGGGCATCCTCCTGCACGAGGCGATCGGCCACGGTCTGGAAGGGGACTTCAACCGCAAGGGCAGTTCGGCGTTCTCGGGCCGCATCGGCGAGCGCGTCGCGGCACCGGGTGTCACGGTCGTCGACG
>JANNWA010000218.1:0-25708 GCA_031408275.1 Pseudomonadota bacterium | reverse complement strand
GGCGCCGGTCGTGCCGTCCGTCACGAGCGAGGTGACGTTGGCCGTGGAAGACGGCGCCACCAGGCCGGAAGTCAGCGACGCTGCGCCGGAAGCGGCATTCTCCGATACGGCAAGCTTCGCCGCGCCGGCCATCGCCAAGCCCTCCGCAACACGCGTGCGCACCATGTAATCCTGGTACGCGGGCAGCGCGACGGCTGCCAGGATGCCGATGATCGCAACCACGATCATCAGTTCGATCAGCGTAAAGCCCTGTTGTACACGTTTCATTGACTTCTCCTATCAAAAAATTTGCCAGGTTCCAGAGGCTTTGTACGCCCCCGTATGGATCAAGCAATTACCAGTAAGCACCCTTCATGCCCGCGATTTACGCGGGAAAGCAGAAACAATTTGGCGTTTTTTGGCCAGATTCGCCGGGCCAGGTGATAAATATCGTCGCCTGGCCGCGCAATTGGACTGTCAGGCGCATGACAGGTGGCTGTGCCGGGCAGCCGTCCCGAACCGGGTTTAAATGATCAGGAGCCTGACAACCGAGTCGATGAAGTCGTCCGGGTAGCCGGCGTCGCGCAGCTTCCACTTGACCCGGTTGGCGAATTTGGCCTTGGTGTAGATGTTGTACCCAGCCGCCGACGCTTCGCGGCGATGCCGGTCGATGGTCTGGTCGAGCTTTAAGATCTGCTTCTTGCGCCCACCACCGGGCGCGGCAAGCTCGTCTTTCGGAACGATGCGCTCGACTTCAGCGACCGCCTGGTCGGCCTGGGCCTCAGCCGCGGCGGCATCAAACCATTTCAGCATGTGGGTTCCCTCTCGCAAATCTTCGACAGTACCTGCGAAGATTATACGTGCACAGCGCATGGATCGGCGCACCACTGCGCCCACATGCCACGGTAGGCGTCTTCGAGCGCCGTGACCATTCCTGCCTGGTCCCGCAGCGGCGACGCGGCCACGCATCCGCGCATAGCGCGGCGCAGGGAGGTGAGCCGTTCGGGATCGCAGGCCAGACCCGCGGCCAGCGCGACGTATTGCTCGACCGTGCCGGCGAGCAACTTTTCGAGACCGGCGTTCGCTAGGATGCTCGCACCCACGCGCGCGGAATGCCGGTCGCCGGCAATGGCGACTACCGGCACCCCCATCCACAGCGCCTCCAGGGTGGTCGTGGTGCCATTGAACGGGAACGGGTCCAGCGCGATATCCATGTCGTGGTAACGCTCCAGATGCGCGAGCAGCGTGTGCTCCATGGGAAGCAAGGCAATGCGAGCGGCATCGATGCCGTGTTTCGCAAACTGGGCCAGGATGTGCGCCTGCACGGGGCCGTCCCGGAGCCCCAGCGCTTTGAGGAGCAGGCGGCTGCGCGGAACACGCTCGAGCAGCCGCGCCCAGGTGGAAATCACTTCCGGGGTGACCTTGGGCAGAACGTTGAACGAGCCGAAAGTGACATACCCGTTGGCGACGAACGGCGAGGGACGTACTTCAGGCGCTTCCTGCGGCGGCTGGAAACAGAGGAAAGAGTGCGCCAGCCGCGCCAGGCGCTCGCTGTGAAAACCGTCGCCGTCGCCGGGCGGGTCGGCATGGACATCGGTGATCCGCCAGTCGACCGCGCCCAGGCCCGTGGTGTTCGGGTATCCGAGGTAGGTGACCTGAACAGGCGCGGGTTTGCGCGCAAGCACGCCCAGCGCATGGCCCGCGGTGTGTCCGGCGAGGTCGACCAGGATGTCGATCCCGTCGGCACGCACCAACTCCGCGGCGTCCGCTTCACTGACGCCAACCATGCTGCGCGTGCGATCGGCCAGTTTCATCAGGCGCACAGTCACGCTGTCGGGGACTGCCACGTTCGAATAGCAGTACACCTCGAACTGCCTGCGGTCGTGCTGCGCAAGAACAGGTTCGATGAAGTAGGCGACAGAATGGCGGCGGAAATCGGGCGAAACATAGGCGATGCGCAGGCGCCGGTGAGGATCGCGGACATTCAGGTGGGCCCGGCGTCCGGCCGCGTGGGGGCTTTCATGGCGCCGCGCCCATTCAATGTGCTCCGCGAAGACCTGGGCACGCGAGTGCCGGGCGGTGTAGTTGAGCGCCATCAGGAGGCTGTCGCGGGCGTACCGATCGTCGGGGTCGAGCTCCAGCGCACGGCGAAAGCTCGACTCGGCTTCGTCGAGCCGGCCGAGGTCCTTGAGCGCGTTTCCGAGCGCGACGTGCGCCTGGCGGAGATCGGGCTTCAGTTCCAGCGCGCGACGCAGGCTGGCTTCCGATTCGGACAGGCGTCCCGCGCCCTGCAGGATGTTGCCGAGGTTGTTGTGCGGAAGCGCGTATTCAGGATCGAGCCCGATCGCTTGCCGGTAAAGCGCCTCGGCCTCCGCGATGCGGGCAGGGTCCTGGAGCGCGATCGCGGTGGCGAGGCTGTTGCTGGCTTTTGCGAAATCCGGTTTGAGTTCGATCGCCCTGCGGTAGAGCACTTCTGCCTCCGCCAAGCGGCCGAGATTCTGCAGGAAGGTTGCCAGTTCGAAGTACGTTTGCCCGGCGTCCCGCAGGCGGCCCATCTTTTGCAGCAGCGCGCCTGCATTGCGCAGCGCGCCCTCATAGTTTTCCCGCAGAACAATCGCCCGCTGGAGCGCCGCCAGGGCCTCGGCATCGCGGCCCGCCGACTCCAGCGCTTCTGCCAGGGCGACCCAGGCTTCCGGGAACGCCTCCCGCAGCACCAATGCCGCGCGGAAAGCGGATTCGGCCTCTGAGAGTTTGGCGCCGGCAAGGTGTGCGAGGCCGAGGTTGTAGTGCGCAGGGGCGGAGCCGGGTTCCAGCGCGACGGCCCGCGAGCACGATTCGATCGCGGCTGCGAATTCACCTTTTGTCTGCAGCGCGATGCCGAGATTCATGTGCGCGGCCGCGCTCGTCGGATCCGCTTCGATCGCCCGCTGGAAATAACCCAGGGCTCGCTCGTTCTCGCCGGCATCCTCGGCGGCGATGCCTTGCTCGAGAAGGTCCTGCGCAAGGCCGGCATCGGGCGCGCGCACGGGCACTGGCTGCGCCTCGCGCTTGAAGAGCTTCTGGAGCAAGGATCGCATCGTGAGTCGCCCTGCGCAGCGACCGCGGGCGGCGCTGGATGTGCATGGTTTAAGCGCCTGATTATAGTCGCCGACTCCAGCGGGGCTGCGACTATAATTTGTGCACTTTCACCGCGCCGAATTCGCGATCCACCGACCCATCGCCATGCCCAGTTCGTTTCAGCATGAAGGCAACGAATCGGCGGCTCCGGTCACGCCGGCTCGCGACCCGGTGAGCGCCGCGGCCCGGATCGAGGCGGGTATCGCGGCAGAGGCGGCGGGAGATCTCAAGGCAGCCGAGCGATTTTTCCGGCAAGCCGTGGAGGTCGAGCCGGATTCGGCGCCCGCGCGCATGAACCTCGGAATCGTGCTGCAGGCATGCGGCAATGCGGCCGCCGCCGAGGCAGAGCACGTGCAAGCGGTGAGGCTTGATCCGCAATTGGCGCATGCGCACTACAACCTGGCCCTTGTCCGCCTGGAGTTGGGCCTGATTGCGCAGGCCGAGGCCGGATTCCGGGAAGCCCTGCGGGTCAGGCCCGAATTTCCCGAGGCCTGGGTCGGACTTGCAGATGCGCTCGAATCCGCGGGTCGCGACCAGGAGGCATTGGCCGCTCTGGATGCGGCAATCGCGCAACGTCCGAGTTACGCCGGCGCGATCTTCAATGCGGGCGTCCTGCTGCGACGGCTCGGCCGGCTCGACGAGGCCGAAGAGCGCTTACAGGCCATTCCTGAGGATCACCCGGACTCCGCCAATGCCAAGACGGCGCTGGCTGCGATCCTGCGCGACCAGGGGCGGATTGAAGAGGCCGTGGACGCGATGCGTGCTGTAGTGAAGGCGTCCCCGGATTCGGGCGTCGCACAAGGCGAACTGCTGTTTACGCTCGGGTATTCCGACCGCATCAGCGACGAAGGCCTGTTCGCCGAACACCTGTGGGCCGGGTGCCGCGCCGAAGCGGAGGTCAGGCCCTGGTGCGCCGTTTTCCCCAATCTTCCCGATGCCGACCGCATTCTCAACGTCGGCTATCTGTCGGGAGACTTCCGCGGGCATTCGGTATCGCTCTTCACCGAGTCCCTGTTTGAGCGCCACAGGCGCGATCGCGTGCGCGTGTTCGCCTATTCTTCGACCGCCCAGCACGATGCCGTGACTGCCCGGTTCATCGCGCTGGCTGACTGCTGGCGGGACCTGCGCAACCTGACCGATGCGGCTGCCGCCAAGGCGATGCTCGAGGACAGGATCGACATACTCGTGGATCTCACGGGGCATACCAGCAACCAGAGGATCGGCATCCTCGCCGGCCGCGCGGCCCCGGTGCAAATGACCTGGCTCGGCTACATCAACACCACCGGCCTGACGCGAGTGGACTACCGGATCACCGATGCCGTCGCCGATCCGCCCGGCATGACCGAAGCCCTGCACACCGAGCGACTGCTGCGCATGCCGCACAGCCAATGGTGTTTTCGGCCGCCGGCGGCCGCTCGTGACATCGCCTTGTCGCGCAACGCAATGGCGGGGGCATTTACCTTCGGAGCGTTCAACCAGTTTCCCAAGGTTTCAGACTCGAGCGTGGCGCTGTGGATCGGCGCGTTGCGGGCGGCGCCCGGGACGCGCCTGCGCGCGATCGGCGTACCACGCGGCAGGGCGGCGGCAGCGCTTGCGCGCAGGCTGACGGAAGCGGGAATCGACCGTTCGCGATTCGACCTGATTGAGCGCGTACCTCTTGCGGCCTACTATGCCGAGTATGGCCGGGTCGACGCGTGCCTGGATACCACGCCTTACAGCGGGGGCACGACGACTTGCGACGCGCTCTGGATGGGCGTGCCCGTCATCACGCTTGCCGGGACGCGCTCCATGTCGCGCAGCTCCGCCAGCCTTCTTGTGGTCGTCGGGAGACCGGACCTTGTTGCGCGAACGCCGGATGAATTCGCCATGATCGCGGCCGGCCAGGCAGGGCAGGGACCCTGGCCGGAATCGGCGCGCGCAGACTTGCGCGAACGGCTGAAGGCCTCGCCGGTGATGGACGAGGCAGGATTCACTGCGGATCTCGAGGATTTGTACCGCCGGGCATGGCGCGAGTGGTGCGATTCGCGAATCGCGAACGGGCCCCAGCCGGCCCGCGACCCTTCCAATGGCAACGATTGACCTTGCCGCGGCGTTTCAACGGGCCGTTTCCCTGCATGGCGGCGGGCGGCTGGTGGAAGCCGAGCCCTTCTATCGCGATATCCTCGCGCAGGCGCCGCTGCATTTCGATGCCCTTCACCTGCTCGGCGTGGTCTGTCACCAGACGGGCCGGAACGGGGAGGCGGCGGCACTCATGCAGCGCGCGATTGCCGTCAACGCCACGCAGCCGGCCGTGCATTCGAACCTCGGCCTTGCGCTCCAGGCGCTCGACCGGCCTGCCGAAGCGCTGGCCAGTTATGACCGCGCCCTGCGTCTCGATGCCACCTTTGCGGATGCGCTGAACAACCGCGGAAACGCATTGCGCGAACTGGGCCGCGCGCGGGAGGCCGTGGAATCGTACGATCGCGCGCTGGCGGTCCATCCGGGCGCTGCGAACGCGTTGAACAATCGCGGCATGGCCCAGCGGGACCTGAAGCTGTTCCCCGCAGCGCTGGCAAGTTTCGAGCGGGCGATCCTGCTGAAGCCGGACTACGCCCAGGCCCATTTCAATCGCGGGTTAGTCCAGCTTGAAATGGGCCGTCCCGAAGAGGCGCTCGCAAGTTTCGATCGTGCCCTTGCGATCGACGCCCGGGACCCGGCGCTGTTCTGCAATCGCGGCAACGCGCTGCAGGCGTTGAAACTGCACGAGCAGGCGCTGGCAAGTTACGACAGGGCGATCGAGCTCGAGCCGCAATTGGCCGAAGCCTTCAACAATCGGGGCAATGCGCTGCGGGACCTGGGGCGCCCCGAGGAGGCGCTGGCCAGCTTCGATCGGGCATTGGCGATCAAGCCCGCATACGCTGGCGCGCTCAACAATCGGGGCATCGCCTTGCGCGACCTCAACCGGCAGTTTGATGCGCTCGAAAGCTATGAGGGCGCCATTGCGTTGGAACCGGGCTATGCGGATGCGCTGTGCAACAGGGGCAACGCCCTCCAGGACCTGAAGCGCTACGCGGATGCGCTGGTCAGCTACGAGCGCGCGCTCCAGTCGGATCCGGGCCATGCCCAGACGCACTGGAACGAGAGCCTGTGCCGGCTGCTGGTCGGCGATTTCGCACGAGGCTGGGTGAAGTACGAGTGGCGGTGGAAGACCGAACAGGCGAACCAGGTGCGCAATTTTCCGCAACCCCTCTGGCTGGGCAAGGAGCGGCTGGACGGGAAGACCGTGCTGCTGCACGGTGAGCAGGGCTTCGGGGATACGCTTCAGTTCTGCCGCTATGCACAGATGGTCGCCGCCCTTGGTGCCCGGGTGGTGCTGGAGGTCCAACCGCCGCTCAAGGCGCTGATGGCCGGCCTGGCGGGCGTCGGGGACGTCAGGGCCAGGGGTGAAGCCCTGCCGGAGTTCGACTACCACTGCCCGCTGCTGAGCCTGCCGTTGGCGTTCAACACCAGCCTGGCCACGATCCCGTCTTTCAAGGCCTACCTTCGCAGCGATCCGGTACGTCTGGAGAGATGGCGTGAAAGGCTGGGCAGGCCGTCGGGACCCCGCGTCGGCCTCGTGTGGAGCGGAAGCGGTGGACTCAGGAACGATCCCAACCGCTCGTTGCCGCTCGCGCAAATTGCCGACCTGGCCGCTCGCGGCACCGAGGTCATCTGCCTGCAGAAGGAAATCAAGCCGGCGGACCGGGAATTCCTGGAGCAGCGCGGGAATATCTTGAGTTTCGGCGACGAGCTCGGCAACTTTGCCGATACCGCCGCGCTGGTGGATCTCATGGACGTGGTGATTTCCGTGGACACCGCCGTGGCGCACCTGGCCGGGGCCCTGGGAAAGGAGGTCTGGATCCTGCTGCCCTATGCACCGACCTGGCGCTGGCTCCTGGACCGGGATGACAGTCCCTGGTACCCGTCGGCGCGCCTGTTCCGGGCTCGCGGTATCGGCGACTGGAGCAGTGCGGTGGGACAGGTCAGGGAAAGTCTGAGGACCGGAATCCTCAAAGCCCGAAGCTAGCGCGGGCTCACGGTTTAGGCGCCTGCATCCATTGGTTGACCACCTGCCGCAGGCGGTGGAAGGCATCGAGGTACTGGGGATGCCCTTGGCTTGCGTACGCGATCTTCAGGGCGTCGAGGAACGCCATTTCGAGCTGGAATTGCGCGGTGGGCGCTTTTGACCAGGGTAATGACATGGCGTTGTGAGCTTTTGCATTCCAACGCTTGTCCGTGGCAAGCATCAGGGATGCGATCCGCTCGATGACAAATACCTTGGTCGGCGCGCCTCCGCCTTCGTGGCTCGTGCTCGCGTTGAGTCGCTTGGCAAGATCCGACGATCTGGCCTCGGCGAGGTCGAAGAGGGCCTCGCATTTTCCGAGCCACTCACGCCAGAACGCCGGCCTTGCGACGAAGTAGTTGCAGAACACGGTGTTCGTCGAGTCCATGATCAGCCCCTCGAAATCGATCCCGGGGGCGACGATTTGGGCGCATTCCCTGAACGTTCCGAGCGTGTCCGGGTGCTGCATGGCGCCCTGCTCGAACACGTTCAACGGGTAGGCGATCTGGTCGAAGAACGGGGAAAACAGGATCACATCCGCACTGTCTGCATGCTTGGCGGCGAAGTCCAGGACCGCGAAGGAATCGAGCCCCGTCTTGGCGCGGAACTTGGGCGAGAAGAAGCCGTAGAAGGCCGCCTCGTTCATCGGCTCGGATTGCAGGAATTTCCGGATCGGCCAGTACTCCCGCCAGTCAGGCCGCTCGTTGTGTAGGTTGTCCAGGCCGATGAATCCCGCATCGAGCGCATCTCGAGTTTGCGCGGAGTAATAGATCTGGTGGATTCGTATGTCGGTCATGGAATTTCCTCAGACCGATTGTCCGACATTTTCCGGGAGCGGTCTTGCGGGGCGGAGGCGCGGGCCGCAGAATGCCCCGATTGGCACCACCCTGTTGGCCGGCCGCTCGCGCACCCGATTGAATATCCTCCTGATCAACTACGAGTATCCGCCCTTGGGCGGGGGCGCGGCAACGGCCACGCAGGAACTCGGCCGTGCGATGCACACCCTGGGTCATGTGGTCACGATTCTCACCGCCGGCTTTTCGACGGTTCGCGGTGAAGCCGCTGAAAACGGGGTGACCATCCGCAGGCTGGCCTGCCGGCGGTCGCGCGCCGATCGCTCGTCGTTTGCCGAGAAGGCGTTCTTCGTGGCGCATGCGGCGATCGCGCTGCCAGGGTTGATACGCCGCAGCAGGCCCGACGCCTGCATCGTCTTCTTTTCGCTGCCCTGCGGACCGCTGGGGCGGCTGGTACGCGGCCTGAGCGGAGTGCCCTATGTCGTTTCGCTGCGCGGCGGCGACGTGCCGGGAACCGAGCCGGGCCTCGCCGCGCTGCATTGGTGGCTTGCGCCGGTGAGGCGCTGGGTGCTGCGCGGCGCGAAAGCGGTGGTGGCGAATTCGGAGGGACTCAAGGCGCTGTCCGTCAGGGCCGATCCGTTTGCCGTCACGGTGATTCCCAATGGCGTGGATACCGCCGCATTTACGCCGTCGCGCGATGGGCGCCGGCCTGCTTACCGCTTCCTGTTCGCAGGCAGGCTGAACGAGCAGAAGAATGTCGCACTGCTGCTGTCCGCCGCCGCGCGGTTGCGAGAGTCCACTGCGGCCGCGTTCACTGTGTCGATCGTCGGCGACGGGCCGCTCGCTGCTGCGCTCCACGCCCAGGCGAATGAACTCGGCCTGGGCCGGACGATCGAGTGGATGCCTTGGGTCGCGCGCGAAAAGATGGCCGCGTGCTATGCGTCGGCCGACTGCCTGGTCAATCCGTCGCTGTACGAGGGCATGCCGAATGTCGTTCTCGAGGCGATGGCGAGCGGTATGCCGGTTATAGCAAGCGACGTCGCAGGCAACGCGGATGTCGTGGAACATGAGCACACCGGGCTTCTCTTCCCCGGGCAGGACGCCTCCGCGCTGGCCGAAGCCATGCGGCGCATGCTGGAAACGCGGGGGGGCGACTGGGGTGCCGCCGGCCGGGCCAGGGCACTGGATCGACATTCCTGGGCAGCGGCTGCGGCGGCGTACGTGGCTCTTTTCCACTGATTCGCCCGGAGGACAGGGCCTGGGGCTGCTGAGCGCCGCTTCCATAGTGCGCCCGGGTGGGTCGCTCGTCATGGCGCTTTACAACCGGCACTGGACCTCGCCCGCCTGGGCCGTGATCGAGCGGGCGTACGTTCTGGCACCACGGATCCTGCAAAAGGCGATGATCGCCGCGATCTACCCCGTGATCTTCGCCGCGAAATGGGCGGTGACGTCAGCGCGGACCACAGTTCATTGATTTCAATATACTAGGCCGATTGTATGCCGTTCCCCACGGGTGGAATCACAATGCAAGATGGACGCACCCCAAACGAAGCGATTCGGGTATGGAGCGAACCGGGTGTCGTTTGCGCGTCATGCGCTGACGGCCACGCGCGTTGCACGGGCGCGTACCCTGCCGTTGCCACGTTGTCATCCGTCAGCGGGCCATGCCAGTGGCCCTGAATAGGTATTCCGGCAATCCGAAGCCTTATGCGGCATCTGCGCGATGGTGGTTTCTGGGCAGGATCGCGGCCGCGCTCATCCTCATCGCCTGGCTCGCGACAAGCGTCGAGTGGCACAAAGTCTGGCAAAGCGCAGGCGGAGTATCGATGCCGTGGCTGCTGGCCAGCCTGTTCTACATCCCGGCGAGCATAGCGCTCGTGGCATGGCGATATCGGCTGCTCGTCAACGGCCGGGTGGCCTATCCTGCGATGCTGCGACTCGTGGTTTTCCAGGGTGCCATCAGCACGTTCCTCGCCAACGCAGCGGGTTCGCTGAGTTTTATGGGTATCCTGGCCCGGGTCTACAAGGTGCCGGCAGAACTGGCATTGCAGTCGACCGTGATTGCGCGTGCCGGGGACATGTGCGCATCTCTGCTTGTGGCGGCCCTGTTATGTGCCGCCGCGTGGCACAGGCTGGCTGCATTCCACACCCTGATCCTCTTTGCCATGGCCTTGTCCGTCGCGATTCTCCTGGCGCTGGCGATAACGGTTGTTGCCGTACGGCGCGCCGATCGCGAAAGCCTTTCGGAGGGCAATGCTACGGGCGCATCGATGTGGCAGAAATTGGCCGGGTTCTGCGCCAGGGTGGCACGCCTCGATTCTGCCTACCTGTCCGCGGTCCTGCCCGGGACGTTGCTTCAGTCATTGGCGCTGCAGGCTGTGGTTGCCGTGGCGATGTATCTGAATGCCCGCGCATTTGGTCTTGAGATCGGGTTCTTCGAGGCGGCCCTGGTAGGAATCGCCTCTTCGTTCCTTGCTTCAGTCCCGATTACAGTCTTCGGGGGCCTTGGTGTCTACGAGGTATCGACGGTTGTCCTGTTTGCCGCATTCGGCGTGCCGGTCGAGGCCGGCGCGGGAATGATCCTGGTTGTGCGCGCGATCTACTTCCTGGTGATGGCTGCAGCGTTTCTCGCGGTTCGCGCGCCAGGTCAATGAACCGGCGTTTTTGCGACAACTGAACGTCGCCACAGAGTCATGGCGTTCAACGCGGTCGACGTGCGAAAGCCGCTGGCCGGCAGCGCCGCAATCGCGCGGCCGCATTGCGCCAGCCTGCACGTCGCCGCGTCAACATCATCGAGGATCCGCCGGTCGAGCACGAGCACCGCGTCGAGTTGTGGGGAAAGCAGCACTTGCGATAGATCCTGCTTCCCCCAGCCATATCCGGCAGGGCTCAAATCCGGACGGCTTCCAAGCAGGAAGTGGATCACGTTGCGCCGCGGGGGCAGGACCAGGACCTGTTCGCCCGGGGCAACCATGCTGCGCAGCGCTTGCAGGTCCGCGGCCACTTCGGCCGACTGGTGCCAGGGCTTTCTGTCCGATACCACCGGATTCCAGGCCGGGGGCCAGACCTGCAGGTGCCCGGCCACCGGTTTGACGCTGATGGTCGATGCCACAAGCACGCCGGCCGTTGCGATCCCTATGAACGGGCTCATGCGCGGCCAGGCCGTAGAGGCAGCCTGGGCCAAACGGGCAGCCATGATCGTCAGCACAATTGCGAAGAACGGCGCCGCGAGCAGGGCATAGTGCAGGTAGGCGCGTTTGCTGAACTGGGCCGTGGTGGCAAGCGCAGCAAGCAGGCAGAATCCGACGATCGAGACCCAAGGGTCCTGCCGAAGACCGGTCGCGAACGCCGATCCGAGCATCACCAGCCAGATGAACGCCGCCAGCAGGATGAGCCACGTGACCGCACCCGCCTGCCGGGCAAGTACCGGAAGGTTTGTGGTTAGGGAACCCTCTGCTTCGTACCCCGTTGCCAGGCCCAGTCCTATGCGCAACGGGGCCAGCCCGCGTCCCTCGAGCAGCAGCGCGATGAGGAACACGCAAGTCGCTGCAGCGCCTACTGCGAGGATCTGCCATAAGGAGTCGCGCGCCCCTGGGCGATGCATTGCCCAGCTGATGACCAGTATCCCGGCGCCGATCGCGACCAATCCGCCCTGCTGCTTGGTCCACGCGGCCAAGCCCAGCCCCAGGCCCAGCAGCAACGCCCGTCGCCAACCCGGCACACCCCTAAGCGGCAGCCCTCCCCAGGCAAGCACGCCGGCGAGCGCGAACAGGGTTGCGATGGGTTCCGTGGTTCCCTGCAAGGCCTCGAAGCACGAAGCAAGCATGAGGTACAAGGGCGCCGCAAGCGCACCCGCCGCGAGGCTCTTTACGCTGCGCGCGACGATCAATCCGCACAGCACGGCGTTGGCGACCAGTGTCCCTGCGACCGCGAACTGGAGCGTCGCGAGGTCTTCGCCGAAGAGCGCCATGACGGCCTCCCAATAGCGATAGCCGCCGGGAAAGTAGCCGTACTTCGCCAAGGAGTCGCCTCCCGCACCGTGCAGGAAGTCGCGGGCGACGCAGAGGTAGAAGAAGAAGTCGACGCCTTCGATATAGGGCAGCGCCGCGGCAAGATAGCGGGCGGATGCAGTTGCGGCCCAAGCGATCGCGGAAACGATCAGCGCCGTGCGATACCAACGCATCCAGCGCGGCCAAGCAAGCGCGGCACTGTTTCGCAGCACCGGCACGAACGGCAGGGCCAGGGCGCACAGGCAGAGCCCGAAACTGAGGTGGGGATAGTCGAGAGAGAATTGGTAGAGCATGCCGGTGCGCGCGGGGCGGTTACTTCGAGAGCGTGCCTTCGGCGAGCAGATAGGCATTCCACAGGAACGCCCGCTCGTCCGATTTGCCGGCGCGATGCAGTTCGCCCCTGCGTTTCAGCACCTGCGCGTCCAGTCCGGGCGGCAGTGTCTGCGGCAGGGGCAGCACGCCGCTCGCAAACCATTTTCCCACCGGCACGCCGAATCCCTTTTTCGGCCGATGCAGGATCTCCGGGGGCAGCAGCGGCGCGAGCGCCGACTTGAGCAGCGCCTTGGTTTGCCCGCCGCGCAGTTTCCATTCCACGGGGAGCCTGCGCACGAAATCCACGAGATCGATGTCCAGGAACGGCGCGCGCACTTCCAGCGAGTGCGCCATGCTGGCGCGATCCACCTTGGCGAGGATATCGTCCTGGAGGTAGAACTTGGTATAGAACTCGAGTGCCCGGCTGGGGAGGTCGCGCGGCCCGCAGCGATCCCATGCCTCGATTGCCTCGCTGTACAGCTCTTCGGCATCTACCGGCTCGTGCATCAGTTCGGCAATTTCCGCGGGCGCCAGCGGCGCCATCCAGACCGGGCACCAGAGCGCGGGCTGGTAATCCAGGCCGCGCAACATGCGCTTGATGCGGAAATCCAGGCTCATGTTGCGGTGTGAGACCGGGAGCCGTGCGGCGAGAAGTGCGACGGCGCTGTGGACCGGGCGCGGCACGCACCGCTGGTAGAGTTCGGCCCACCTCAGGGCGATGAACGGGTCATAGCCGGCAAACAGTTCGTCGGCCCCGTCGCCGCCCAGCGCGACCGTCACCCGGCTGCGGGCGTGCTTGCACAGGAACCAGGTGGGCAGCAGTGAACTGTCGCCCATGGGCTCGTCCAGCCGCGCGACGACCGCCGGTAACGCTTCGCGGGCGGCTTCTTCGGAGAACACGCGATGATGGTGTTCCGATCCGATCAGCGTGGCGACCTGCTGGGCGTAGGCGGACTCGTCAAAGCTCGCCTCCTCGAACCCGATGCTGAACGTCTGCAGCCGTGTGGTCCCCGTTGCACGCGCGGCTAGCACGCTGACTGCCGACGAGTCGATCCCGCCGGAGAGGAAAGTCCCGATCGGCACGTCGGAAACCAGCCGTCGGCGCACAGCCGCGTCGAGCAGCCCGCGCAGTTGCTCGCCCCACTCCCGTTCCGGGTCGCGTGGCATTGATGTGCCGGGCTCGAGCCGGAACTCCCAGTAGCGCCAGGTCCTGAGTACGCGCCGCTCGAGGTCGAACTCGAGGCTGCATCCGCCGGGAAGCTTGGACACGCCTTCGAGGTAGGAATGGGGGGCTGGGATGTAGCCGTAGGCAAAATACTTCCTGAGGGCGGTGCGCGACGCAATTCGCGCAACCGAGGGATGGGCGGCGAGCGCGGTGAGTTCGGAGGCGAACGCAAACAACCCGGCGCGTTCGGTGTAGTAGAAGGGCTTCTTGCCGAACCGGTCCCGGCTCGCGAACAGGCGGCGGCGCGCGCGGTCGTAGATGACGAACGCCCACATGCCGTTGAGCCGTTCGACGAATGCATCACCCCACAATTTGTAGGCGTGCAACAGGACCTCGGTGTCCGAGTGATCGGTGACGAACCTCGCTCCGAGCGCGCGCAGCTCGGAGCGCAATTCAGCGTGGTTGTAGATCTCGCCGTTGAAGACGATCCCGAGAGAATCGTCCGCAGTCCACATCGGCTGTGCGCCGCCGGCGATGTCGATGATGGACAGGCGCAGGTGCCCCAGGAAGACTCCGCGGCCGGCATCGTGGTACACGTTGTCCGCGTCCGGGCCGCGGGAGGCCTGGGCCGCATTCATGCGTCGCAGGTCGGCGAGGGTGCCCGTGCCGGCGAATCCCGCGATGCCGCACATTCAGTCTTCGCCCGCAGTAATGCTTCCGCCCTCGAGGTTGCGGGTCGCGCCGATGATGTAGGTCTGCTTGCCGCGCGATTCGTGCCAGTTGCGCGTGACCATCTCGGCCACCAGGCCAAGCAGCACGCACATGACCCCCGTGATCGCCGCCATGACCACCAGCAGCGGCAGCGGCGTCTGGATGAACGATACGCCCGCCCAGTATTTCAGGTAGACCGCCCACAGGCCCGCGGCCAGGCTGACCGCGAAATTCAGCAGGCCGAACCCGCCGAACACGTAGATTGGCTTTTGCGCATAGCGGTCGAGGAACTTGACCACCACCAGGTCCATGAGCACCTTGAAGATGCGCTCGAGCCCGTACGACGACGTGCCGGAGGCGCGCGGATGGTGGCGGACCGGGACTTCCGTGACCTGCGCGCCCAGCCAGCTGGCGTAGATCGGGATGAACCGGTGCATTTCGCCGTACAGGCGCACCCCCTTGATCACGTCGCGCCGATACGCCTTGAGCGAGCAGCCGTAATCGTGCAGCCGGACACCGGACACTTTCGAGATCAGCCAGTTGGCTATCCGGCTCGGCAGGTTGCGCCGCAACGCGTGGTCCTGCCGGTCCCGGCGCCAGCCCGAGCAGACGTCGAAGCCCTCGTCGAGTTTCTCCAGCAGGCGGGGAATGTCCTGCGGGTCGTTCTGCAGGTCCGCGTCCATCGGCACGATGATGTCGCCGCGCGCATGCTCGAACCCGGCCATCATGGCGGCTGTCTGGCCGGCGTTGCGGCGGAAATGGATGACCTTCAGGCGCGTGTCGCCTGCCGCAAGTTCGTCGAGCACCGCGGCACTGCCGTCGGTGCTGCCGTCGTTCACGAACACGACCTCCCACGGCTGCTGCAGGGACTCCAGGACCGGTATCAACTGCTCATGCAGGCGCCGCAGGTTGCCCGCCTCGTTGTAGACCGGGATCGTGACCGAAATCGTCATGGCGCCGCACTCGCGGGAGCCGCATTCCGGGCACGGCGCCCGCGCATCCAGAGCGCCGCCAGGGCCAGCAACCCTGCCAGCCCGCCGAGGAGGCCGGGAATCAGTCCCGGCAGCGCATAGCGCAACTCGACGCGGTGCGGCCCCCGGGTGACTTCGGTCGCGAGGAAGCCGAGGTTGGCGCTGAACACCGGCTGCTCCACCCCGTCCACTGATACGGACCATCCCCGCGCAAACGGGATCGAAAAGACCAGGACTCCCGGCACGTCGCTGTCGATGCGTCCGGTGATGTGTCCGTCGGAGAACTTTTCGATGGCCAGGCCGCGGCGCTGCAGCCGCCTTGCAGGCGCAAAGTAGTTCTCCTCGAGCCAGTCAGGGCCGCGCCCCATTACCCGCCCAGGGTCGAACACCTGTGGCGCTTCACCCCGCAGGCGCTCGAGCACTACGGCATTGAGCAGCGTGATGTCCTTTGCTTCGAGCGGCATCTGCGCTAGGCGTTCGCGCGGGAACTGCTGTTCGTAGACGACGCCCAGCGGTAGGGCCAGTTCGTTCTCGAACACGAACAACCCGCCCACCTCGTGAATCCTGCGCAATCCCGGCCAGGCGACCGGCTGGCGGGCGACCAGGTACTTGACGCCGGTGAGCGAGTAGAGCGCGAACCGCTCGCCGAAACCCGGCAGCCAGTTGGTGAAATTCTTGATTCGGCTGCGCCGCGGGATCAGGTCGAGGTCCGTGTAAAACCCGACCACCCCTGCTGCCTGGAACCAGTAGGACTTCACGCCCATGTACCCCTGCGCCAACGCGTCGCAAAACGATACCGAATTGTAGGTCTTTTCGATCCTGTGGAACCCGGGGTCGCGGGCCTTCAGGAACGCGAGCACATCGAGCGTAGGGTCCGCATAGCCGGGCGTCTCGCGGGTGACCGCCTGGCGCTTGCCGTTGAACGACGCGTAGTTGAGCACGCACGCCTCGGCCGCGACGAGTCCCATGGCCAGCACCGCGAAGTGACGCCACTGCAGGCGGCGCAGCGCGAGCAGCGCAAGGAGGATCAGTGCGGCCGTCCCGAACGCGGCCAGGGCGATCGTGTGCGGCATGGAAGGCGGTGGGAAAAGTTCGGAGCGGATGTGCACGACAAGCAGCGCAAGCCCCGCGCCAGTGCCGGCGAGCAGCCGGAGTCCGGCGCCGGACTCGGCCATGACCCCCAGCGCGCGCATGGCCAGCGTGAGCAACAGGAGGCTGATCCAGAGGTTGTTGACGCGGAAGTAGTCCAGTCCAAACCCGAACGCCAGGTAGCGAATCGCCGGCAGCGCGATGAATGCCGCGAGCGCTGCCGCGCTGGCCGCCAGCACCCGCCGGTCGGCGCGCGCACCGCGCCAGAGTTGCGGAATGACCAGCAGCGCAAAGATCCCGACGTAGAACCCGGGCCCCTCGAGATAGTTCATCCAGCCGAAGTGCTGGTTGCCGGCGCCGAGCAGGTTCTTGTGGAACAGGCCCGCCAGTTCGATCAGGATCGTGGGATCGTCGTTGAGCGTGAGGAGTTCGCGCAGGCGATCCGCGAATGCGGCCTGCGCGCCGGTGACGCGGGGGCTGTCGAGCAACTGGTAGACGCTGGGCGCCACGACAGGCGCGGCGAGCAGCAGGCCGACGATGCACTGGGGTGCCACCGAGCGCAGCCAGCGCTTCACGGTCTGCGCCGGGCGCCCGGTTGCCAACGATTCGGCGACGAGCGCATAAAAGAGGAATACGCAAACCGAAAACAGGAAGATCCCGCTGTAGGCCGCGAACGCGATGCTGAACGGGATCAACCAGACGGTCGGCCGCCGCGCGTGCCGGGCCAGCGCCCAGAGGAGCACTGCATAGGCGACGAACTCGGTCGCGTGGCCGTCCCACTGCCCGTCCACGGCTACGTAGCCGCAGAAGGAGTAGGCGAGGGCCGTGATGACCGCAATTTCGCGGCGCGCCCCAGTGGCCAGCGCGAATCCGTAGAATGCCGCGCCGCCTGCGAATATCTTCGCCAGGTAGACCCATATGCGCAGGTCAAGCACGTGTTCGGCGCCCCCGGCGATCGCCAGGAGGGAGAACGGCCCGACCGATACGGGCGCCACACCCCCGAGCCCGACCTTGAACGACCAGGCGCTCTGCCAGCTGGACGGCGAAGCCATGTGCATCAGGGTCGGCACGAACTGGAAGTAGGTGTCGGCGCCCACGTCGACGAAGGCAAAATACTTCGGGCCGAAAATGAAGCCATGCAGCAGCGCCGCCGCGACGATCGCCTGGAGCGCTGCGAGCGCCCCCCAACTCCTGAAGGATTCATTCCTGAGGACTGCAGCAAGGGCCATTGGGGCTTCTTCGGTTGCGCCGGTGGGCCCGGGGGCGCCATGCCGCCGAACCGGCCACCATGATGCCGCAACTACTACAATGGCGCTTTCGGGAATCTTTCGCGAATGCACGAACAAAAGCTGCTGATGGTTGCGGCCACACGTGTGGCGCCCGGCCCGTTCATGGAGTCGACGCCGCTGGGGCGTTCCATGCGGCGCATGTCATACGACCAGCGCCTCGAGGCGCGTCCGGCGTTCAACAACCGCGCCGGGCTGCCGGCGGTCTACAACCGACAGATCAGCGAGGAGAACCGGGAAAAGATCCTGCTCTTCGTGCACGACGACGTCTGGCTGGACGACTGCTTTGTGTATGACCGGCTGCAGGAAGCGCTCAAGGTGTTCGACATCGTCGGCCTGGCCGGAAACACGCGCCGCCTGCCCCGGCAGCCTGCCTGGGGGTTTTCGACCGAAGTTCCGTTCGTCCCGGAAGAGCGCCGTTTCCTGAGCGGCATCGTTGCCGACGGGGACCTTCCCTTCGGCAAGCCCTCACGCTACGGGCCGACTGGCCTGGCTTGCCGGATGCTCGACGGCGTTTTTCTCGCCGCCCGTTGCGGGACGCTGCTCGACAGCGGCGTGCGCTTCGATGAGCGGTTCGCGTTCGACTTCTATGACATCGATTTTTGCCGCAGCGCCGAAGCGGCGGGCCTGCGCATGGGAACCTGGCCGATCGCAATCACCCACGCCAGCCTGGGCAAGTTCGGGTCACCCGCTTGGCACGCCGGCCTGAAGGCCTACCGGGAAAAGTGGGGCGACTGAGGGCGGTTCCCTATCCGGCCTGGCGGCCGGCCGGCTACGCGCCGCGGCGCCGTGCCTTTGAGTGCGCGCCCTTGCGCGCGCGATGCATGAAAGTGCCGGATTTCCCGCCGCGTTTTTCCAGCAGCATGATTTCCAGCAGCACCATTCCCCGATCGACGGCCTTGCACATGTCGTAGATCGTCAGCAGCCCGGCGCTGACCGCGGCGAGGGCCTCCATCTCGACCCCGGTGCGCCCGCGGCATTCGATCGTGGCGCGCAGTCCGATCGCCGAGGCGTCCGTGTCCGGCTCGAACTCGATCGCCACCCGCGTGATCTGGATCGGGTGGGCGAGGGGAATCAGGTCCGACGCACGCTTGGCGCCCTGGATCGCGGCGATGCGTGCCACGCCGAGCACATCGCCCTTCTTCGCACCGCCGGCCAGCACCATCTGCAGCGTGGTGGGCTGCATTTCGATGCGTCCGCATGCGATGGCGACCCGGTGGGTTTCATCCTTCGCGCCGACATCGACCATGTGCGCCTGCCCGCGCCGGTCGAAATGCGTCAGCGACCCTGACGCTTGCACCGCTGGTTTCGCAGTGTTCCTGGTTTTTCGAGCCGTCATTGGTTCATGTGCCGTGAAGCAGGGTCGATGCGCGATGCGCCATTTGCCGGCGCCGGAGAACTTGGCGCGGTCGCAAGGTATCATACCTTCATGCGCATTCCCTTGTGTTTGCTTGCCGCGCTGACAATCGCCATTCCCCGGGCCTGGGCACAGGTGCCCGTGTTCAGCGCGAAGCCGCCGCCCCAGCTCGAACTCGCGATACCGCCGGCCTTGCCCCAGGCTCCACTGCCGGACCTGGGAGACTCCTCTTCCAGCGTCCTGTCGCCGATGATGGAACGCAAGCTCGGCGAAAGCGTCATGCGGGACATCCGCTACAACGAGCCTTCGTTCCTGGATGATCCTGAAGTCAACGAATACCTGAACACCCTCGGGTACAAACTGCTGTCGGCGCTTCCCGGGGCACGCCTCGATTTCGAGTTCTTTGCGGTGCGCGACCCGGCGATCAACGCTTTCGCCCTGCCCGGAGGGTTCGTCGGAATGCACACCGGACTCCTGACGGCAGCCGATTCCGAGTCCGAGGTCGCGTCAGTCCTCGCGCACGAAATCACGCACGTCACGCAGCGCCACATCGCGCGGCAGGTCGGGGCGCAGCAGCAGATGCAGCTGCCGACAATGATCGCGATGGCCGCGGCCATCCTGATGGCGCGGTCGCGCCCCGACCTCGCCTCCGGCGCGGCGATGGCGGCGCAGGGAGCGGCGGTACAGGGCCAGCTGAGCTACACGCGCGATTTCGAACGGGAGGCGGACCGGATCGGCTTCGCAACGCTGCAGGCGGCAGGGTTCGACGTGCGCGGCATGCCGTCGTTTTTCGAGAAACTGCAACGCTACTCGCGGATCTCGGACGATGGCCGGGCGCCCGGCTACCTGCGCTCCCACCCGCTCACGGTCGACCGGATCGCCGACGCGCAGAACCGTGCCCAGAACGCCCCCTACCATCAGCACGCCGACAGCCTCGAATTCCATCTGGTGCGCGCCAAGCTCCGCGCGGAAGCAGGCGACCCTCGCGATGCGGTCACTTTTTTCCGGACAGCGCTGCAGGACAGGCGCTTTGCCAACGAGACGGCGGCGCATTACGGGTTGTGCGCGGCCCTCCTGCGCAATCGGCAGGTGCCTGAGGCCAAGGCAGAGCTGGCCATCCTGCGCTCGGGTGCGGTCAAGAATCCGATGCTCGACTCGCTTGCCGCGCGCGTGCTTCAGGCGGCGGGCGAGGGCGCTGCGGCAATTGCAGTCCTCAAGGAGGCGATCGGCCGCTACCCGTATTCCCGGCCTCTGGTTTACGCCCATGTCAGCGCGTTGCTGGGGGCTTCCCGCACCGAGGAGGCGATGGCCGCGCTGAGGGAACAGTTGCGCCTGTATCCGCGCAGCCCGGAGCTCCTCGCCATGCAGGCCAAGGGTTATGCAACACAGGGCAAGCGGCTGCTGCAGCACAAGACACAGGCCGAGGTGTACATGCTGCGGGGCAGCTTGCCGGCCGCAGTGGAGCAGCTGCAGTTGGCTCAGACCGCGGGCGACGGGGATTTCTACGAACTGTCGGCCGTGGAGGCGCGCCTCAGGGAAATCCGCGCCCAGATCGTCGCCGAATCGAAGCCCGTCAAGTAAGGGCTACTTGCGCGTCGGCTCGCAATACGCTTCGTAGAGCAGGTCGAAGGTCTTTTCGGCCTCGCCGAGCAGTTCATCGTCGCTCGTCGCGCGGCGCAGCGCACCTTGCAGCAGCGTCTGCACGCCGGCCGCCTCGGGGATCGGCGTGCCGCCCCGCACCTCCAGGAACCGGACGATGTCCCCGATCCTCGCGAGGGCGTGGTTTTTCTCCAGGTCCAGCTGGGAAAGCATTTCCTCGAACGTGATCAGGGTCCCGCTGTTGGTGAAGCGCGCGCCTTCGAACCCGAAGCCGACCGCCTCCGGGGGGCACGCCTGCGCCTTGTCCAGCCAGGTCAGTCTGGCCTCGGGATCGATGAACCGCCGGATCAGCCAGGAGCACGCCAGCCGGTCGGCCCACAGCGGGCGGCGCGTCGCCCAGGTCCGCCCGAGGAACTTCTCGTTCGTCCTGGCGCCCGGTGCGGCCTGGGTGGGGAACTGCAGCGTGTGTACCTGTGCCTCGGCATCCGCAAGTGCGGCTTTGGCTTGTTCCTGGGCCGGGCTGGGAAAGAAATCGAGGGCCGCAATGGCTTCGAACTCCCGCCGCTGCTTGTGCAGCACGCGTGCGATCGCGCCTGGGTCGGCAATGCCGAAGCCCACCTTGAGGGACTCGATGGTCTTGGTCAGTTCCTCGTAGCGCGAGGAACGGTCGAAGAGGCGCCGGAAAGAATCGGCGTGGGCTTCGTCCAGCGGTGCCGCCTTCAGGGCAAGGGCAGCGCCGGCATTGAGCGCAATGTATTCGACCAGGCCGTTTACCGCCTGCCGGTTCGCCGGGCTCTCCGGGAGCAGGAATACCCCGTCGCGGATGATGGCCGCTCCCAGTGACTCGAAGGTGCGCAGCACGCGCATGCGCGTTGCCGGGTCTTCCGTGGGCAGGGTGGCGACTACCAGCAACCAGTCGGAAATGCTTGGCGGGGTGGCTTTCGACATGGTGGGGGTGGAGATTGCGAGCAGCAGCCTGGCGCGACCGACCGACGGTTGATGAATTATGGCACAAGAGTCCGCTCGCTCCTCCATGGAGGGGGCGTAAATAAGCGCCTCAATCAGGGGTGCTTATCAGCGAATCAAAATATCCCGCTTGGTGCTTTTGAGCCCAATGTAGAGAATACATTTGTAGGACGTGGCAGTAGTATAGGGCTCGCGGGTGTTTCTTCGCACCATGCGCGGGGGGGTGGGAGGGCCTGCCCTGTTCGTGCCCTGATTTATAGGCGAGTTTCCTGCAAAAGCATGCCTGCTACACCTCTCCACGATCCAACCGCCGCACCGCTACCCGGTGCCAGCGCGGAAATACACAATACCACCTGCTATATGTGTGCCTGCCGCTGCGGCATCCGCGTTCATTTGCGCGATGGTGAAGTGCGCTACATCGAGGGCAATCCGGACCACCCGCTGAACCAGGGCGTAATTTGCGCCAAAGGTTCGTCGGGCATCATGAAGCAGTATTCCCCGGCCCGTCTGACCCGCCCGCTGCTGCGCAAGCCCGGCAGCGATCGAGGTGAAGGCCAGTTTGTCGAGATCGAGTGGGAGGAAGCCTTCTCGCTGCTGGAACAGCGGCTGAAGAAAATCCGTGCCACGGACCCCAAACAGTTCGCCCTCTTCACCGGTCGCGACCAGATGCAGGCGCTGACCGGGCTGTTCGCGCGCCAGTTCGGCACGCCGAACTATGCGGCGCATGGCGGTTTTTGCTCCGTCAATATGGCCGCCGGGATGATCTACACCATTGGCGGTTCATTCTGGGAGTTTGGCGGGCCCGACCTGGAGCGCGCGAAGCTGTTCGTGATGATCGGAACGGCCGAAGACCATCACTCCAACCCGATGAAGATCGCCATCTCCAAGTTCAAACGCGACGGCGGGCGCTTCATTTCGATAAATCCCGTGCGCACCGGATACTCGGCCATCGCCGACGAATGGCTGCCGATCAAGCCGGGAACGGACGGCGCGCTGCTTCTGGCGCTGATCCACGAGATGATCGCGCTCGGGCTGTATGACCGGGAATTCCTGGTGCGCTATACCAACGCCGGTCAGTTGGTGAACATGGACGGCGCCAACGACGAGTTCGGCATGTTCGTGCGCACCGAGGTGCCGGAGGAAGAGGAATGCTTCGACCCACAGAACAAACTCTGGTGGGACCGGGTAACGAATCGTGCGGTTATCACGCATACCGAGGGGAGTGACCCCTTCCTGCTCGGCGAGTTCGCGCTGTCGGACGGCACTGCCGTGAAGCCCGCGTTCCAACTCCTGAAGGAGCGCGTGGAGGATTACACGTCCGAATGGGCCGCCGGAATCACCGGCATTCCAGCCGAGGCCATTCGCCGGCTCGCGCACGAGATGGGCGTCATGGCGCGCGACCAAAAGATCGAGTTGCCCATTGCATGGACTGACATATGGGGCAAGGAGCATGACACCGTGACCGGCAATCCGGTCGCATTTCATGCGATGCGCGGCCTGGCCGCGCACTCGAACGGCTTTCACACCATCCGCTCCCTGGCGATTCTGATGACGCTGCTCGGCACGATCGACCGGCCGGGCGGCTTTCGCCACAAGGCGCCGTTTCCCCGTCCGATTCCGCCCTGTGCGAAGACGCCGAACACGCCGCTGGCAATCCGGCCCAACACGCCGCTCGATGGTCTGGCTCTCGGCTGGCCTGCCGAACCGGACGACCTGTTTGTCGACGACGATGGCAAGCCGGTGCGGATCGACAAGGCGTTCTCCTGGGAGTATCCGCTTTCCGTGCACGGGATGATGCACAACGTCATTACCAACGCATGGCGCGGCGACCCCTATCCGATCGATACCCTCATGCTGTTCATGGCGAACATGGCGTGGAATTCGACGATGAATACGTCGGAAGTCCGCAAGATGCTGAATGACAAGCGCGAGGATGGTGAATACAAGATCCCGTTTCTCGTCGTCTGCGATGCCTTCCAGTCGGAGACGACCGCATTCGCCGATCTCGTATTGCCCGACACTACCTACCTTGAGCGGCACGATGTCATGTCGATGCTCGACCGGCCGATTTCGGAGTTCGATGGCCCGGTTGACGCGGTGCGGATCCCGGTCGTGCCGCCCACGGGTCAGTGCAAGCCCTTCCAGGAAGTGCTCATCGAGCTCGCAGGGCGCCTGAAATTCCCGGCTTTCGTGCGCCCCAATGGGGAGCGAAAGTTCCGCGACTATCCGGACTTCATCGTCAACTACGAGACCGAGCCCGGTTCGGGAATCGGCTTTCTGGCGGGCTGGCGTGGCAAGGGAGGCGAGAAATTCATGCGCGGAGAGCCCAATCCGCGCCAGTGGGAGATGTACGCGAAGAACAATTGTGTCTACCAGTACAAGTTGCCGCCGTCCTATCAGTACATGCGCAACTGGAACAAGGGTTACCTGGAATGGTCGCAACGCAATCGGATCACGCGCTACGCTGAACCGATTCTGATCCACCTCTACTCCGAGGTGCTGCAGAAATTCCGCCTTGCGGCGCAGGGCAAGGGGATTTCGCGCAAGCCGCCGGCGCATCTGAAAAAACGGATCGAGGAGTATTTCGACCCGTTGCCGTTCTATTACGAACCACTCGAGGCGCAGGAAACCGATCGCGTGAAGTATCCGCTCAACGCGGTCACGCAGCGGCCGATGGCGATGTACCACTCGTGGGATTCCCAGAACGCGTGGCTTCGCCAGATCCACAGTCACAATCACCTGTACGTCAACCCGCAGGTCGCGCGCGCACAGGGAATCGAAGACGGTGGCTGGATGTGGGTGGAATCACAATGGGGCAAGGTCCGCTGTCTGGCCCGCTATTCCGAAGCGCTGGAGCCTGGGACGGTGTGGACGTGGAACGCGATCGGCAAGGCAGCCGGTGCCTGGCACCTCGCGCCTGACGCCAACGAGTCACAGCGCGGGTTCCTGCTCAATCACCTGATCAGCGAGGAGCTTGCACCCAGGTCCGGCGAGGCGCCTGTATCGAATTCCGACCCGATCACAGGACAGGCGGCGTGGTACGACGTGCGGGTGCGGATTTACAAGGCGGAAGCCAACGAACCGAAGGCGAGCTGGCCGCAGTTTGCCCCGGTGCCGGATGCGCCTGGAACGGCGACGACCCGACCCGGTTGGCAGGCGTTCTTCGCCGGCAGCGGAGTAAGAAAATGACGCAACTCGCCCTGGTCATCGACCTGAACGTCTGCGTTGGCTGCCAGGCGTGTGTCACCAGTTGCAAGCAATGGAACACTTCAGGCGCGGCCGGGCCGCTCGCGGACTTCAATCCCTACGGAGCCGATCCCACAGGCACGTTCTTCAACCGGGTCCAGACATTCGAGGTTGGCGAGTATCCGAGCACGCAGACCGTGCACTTTCCAAAATCCTGCCTGCATTGCGAGGATCCGCCCTGCGTTCCGGTCTGCCCGACTGGCGCCAGCTACAAGCGGGCCGAAGATGGCATTGTGCTCGTCGACTACGACAAGTGCATTGGCTGCAACTATTGTTCGTGGGCGTGTCCCTACGGCGTGCGGGAACTGGACGAGAGCCGCAAGGTGATGACCAAGTGCACCCTGTGTGTCGATCGGATCCATGACACCGCGCTGCCGGAGCGCGAGCGAAAGCCGGCCTGTGTGATGGCCTGCCCGACCAATGCGCGTCTGTTTGGCGACATCCACGATCCGGATTCCATCGTCTCGGTGGCGATCCGGGAGAGCGCCGGGTACGCGCTCATGCCCGAATGGGGCACGCATCCGTCGAACCACTACCTGCCGCGGCGCAAGACCGAGACGCACATCCACGAGGACGAACTGGCCCGCGCGGACAATCCCCTGAAGATCGACGGTCTGTTGCCGAAACCGGCGAAATCCGAGCCGGCACTCGACGATGTCACGTCCTGGTAGCCCGCGGAGATCATGAGACCCACCTTCGCTGTAATCTTCCTCACCACGCTGATTGGCGCAGGGCAAGGCTTGTTTCTCGCACTGGTTACAGCGCAGTCGTACGCGCTGTTCGGTTTGCTTCCCGCGCAAGACGCTCGAGGGTTCCACGCGGTGGGCGCAATTCTGGCGCTGGTGCTTACGGCTCTGGGCCTGGTCAGCTCGTTCTTTCATCTCGGGCACCCGGAGCGCGCCTGGCGCGCAATGGCCCAATGGCGCACTTCGTGGTTGTCGCGCGAAGTCATCGTTCTGCCCACATTCATGGGGGTGGTTTTCCTGTACGCAGCCGCGAGCTGGACGGGATGGGATCCCATCCTG
>JANNWA010000217.1:0-5298 GCA_031408275.1 Pseudomonadota bacterium | reverse complement strand
GTAGTTGATCCGAGAGACGCAAAATGGGCACTGCTCGGGAGTGGATTGGCTATATACGGATTCGCGGTGGGGAGTGTCCTGATTTCTGTGTTTGAGGCTTGAATGACTTTCGCTCAGTGGCGGCGTTCGTCGCTTGCGACGAACGTCCGACGCGGAGCGAAAGTCGGCGAAACATCTTACCCCTGGTGCCTTGTGAAGCGGTCCTGATACAGGATCGCGAACTGGTTCATCGCCGCCTTCCAGTTGTGCGCCGCGCGGCTCCACTCGGCGGTGATGTTGCGCAGCGCGAGCCAAATCAGCTTGCTCGCCGCGTCGTCCGAAGGGAAATGGCCGCGCGTTTTGATGATCTTGCGCAGCTGCGCGTTCACGCTCTCGATCGAGTTCGTGGTGTAGATCACCCGCCGCACGTGTGGCGGAAATGCAAAGAACGGGATCACGTTCGACCATGCTCGGCGCCAGGCCGCCACGACAGTCGGGAATTTCTGGCCCCAGGGCCCGGCTGCAAAGTCGTCCAGCTCGGCCTCGGCCGCCTCCGCACTGGCGGCCGTGTAGATCGGCCGAATCGCCGCCGCCAAGGGCTTCCTCTCCTTCCAGCCGGCGTAGTCGAGGCTGCTTCGGATCAGGTGCACGATGCACGTCTGCAGCGTCGTTTCCGGGTAGACCACAGCTAGGGCTTCGGACATCCCTTTCAGCCCATCGGTGACCGCGATCAGGATGTCGGCAACGCCCCGGGTCTTCAGGTCGTTGAACACCTTCATCCAGAACTTGGCTCCTTCTGTGGTCTCGATCCACAGTCCGAGGATCTCGCGGGAGCCATCCGGGCGCACGCCCAGGGCGAGGTACACCGCCTTGTTGCGCACGACGTTGTCCTCGCGGATCTTGACCCGCAGCGCATCGAAGAACACCACTGGGTACATCGGCTCCAGCGGCCGAGCCTGCCAGGCCGTGACCTCTGCAAGCACCGCGTCGGTGACACCGCTGATGAAGTCCGGGGTTACGTCGGTGCCGTACATCTCCGACAGGAACCTCTGGATCTCCCGCACCGTCATCCCACGGGCGTACATGGCGATGATCTTGTCGTCGAACCCGGTGAAGCGCCGTTCGTGCTTGCCGATCAGCTTGGGCTCGAATTCGCCCGCCCGGTCCCGCGGGACGTCAATGCGTACCGGGCCGTCGTCCGTGAACACGGTCTTGCCGCTCTTGCCGTTGCGCTGGTTGGTCGTCGTGGCCGGCTTGTCGGCACCGGCCGGGTAGCCCAGATGGTGGCTCATTTCGGCACCCAGGGCCCGTTCGATCAGGGCCTTCTTGAATGCTGTCGAGGCATCCTGCACCGCCTCGGCTGTCATCGGCCCTTTGACGAGCTGGTCGAGCAGCTCAGGCGGGATCTTGGGCAACACCGCCGCGTGCGCGGCCGCGTTGGCTTTCTGCATTTTCCTTACTGGCTTGGGCATACTGTCTCCTATCAGACGTCATGGTATGCCTCAAACACAAAACTTCGGACAGGCTCGCCGATAGGAAGTTGACGGCTACCGTGCGTTACAAAGAAAGATCCTATAGCTCCCCTCGGGTACCCCTATACCGACCGCCGGACTTTCCCAATGCCGATCCCTCAGCCGGCCCCAGAATGCAAAAAGCCCAACCGCGATGGCTGGGCTAAGTGCAACACCTGCAACAAAATTCAGTGGCTCCCCGACCTGGGATCCAACCAGGGACCTAGAGGATACAACGTGCCCAACACTATGGTCCGCTAAAGACATTTCATACCTTCCGCCAGAGCCCAAAGGAGGGCAGCGGAGTAATAATGGCGCGATGCAAATGAATGCTCAGCGGCAATGAAGCACGTCAGCGTTAACGGGCTGGATTTCGCCTATCTGGAAGAGGGAACCGGGCCGCTTGTTCTTTTGCTGCATGGGTTCCCGGACACGGCTCGAACTTGGAACCACCAGCTGCCTGCTTTGGCAGCCGCAGGCTATCGCGCCGTAGCGCCGTACTTGCGCGGATATGCACCTACGGAGATACCGCGAAACGGCTATTACGACAAGGCTACCCTCGCGACCGATGTTGCGATGTTGATCCAGTTGCTTGGCAACGGAAGGCCGGCTTATCTCGTGGGCCAGGATTGGGGGGCAATCATCGGATATGCGGTTCTCGCCGCTTTCCCTGAATTGGTAAGTCGCGCAGTTCTCATGGCGGTCGCCCATCCGGTGCAATCCGATAAGAGCATGCTTGATGCGAAGCATGTTCACCGTTCCTTTCACTGGTGGTTTTTCCAACTGGCCGACTTGCCGGAAAAGGCAATTGCCCAGAACGATTTCGCCTTTATCGACTATCTATGGGACTATTGGACAGCCCCCGGACACGTGGACACTGAACACATCGCGGAGATAAAGAAAATGCTCCGGGAGCCTGGCGTTCTCTCTGCAAGCCTTGGTTACTATCGTGCGATGTTCAATGCGCAAAAGGGTGATCCGGGCCTGGAAGATGTGCGGGCGCTGATTAAACGGCCGATCGGGGTGCCGACGCTCGCGCTCTGCGGTGCCATGGATTTGCGCGCCGAGCTCATGGTCGACCAGGCGCAGCACTTTACGGGCGAGTATCGCTTTGAGCTGATTGCTGGAGCCGGGCATTTTCCGCAACGGGAGAGGCCCGAGCAGGTTACACAACTTATCCTCGAGTGGTTGGCTGCGTCCTGAAGCGTTGGGCAGGTGTGGGCACCGCGTCCTCAGGCGAGGTTCACTATCCCGCCATCATTCGCTCTTGCAATACAACTCCACGCAGTTTCCTTCCGGATCGCGAAGCTGGAAGGCAGTGAATTCGGGGCCATTCTTAACGGTTCCGCCCAGCCGGTCGGCCCATTGGTTCAGGTCGGCGATCGACGGCACCAGGAATCCAACGTGCAAATCGGGGGCTCGATTGACGGGCTCACCGGGTTGGAAGGCGATTAGCACGCCGGGTCCGCGCGCCTTGTTGTCATCGGCCTGCAGCTCGAAGGTGGTCGCGTACCAGCGTGCCAGCCCCTGCGGATCACGGGCGGGCAGATTGAGGTGTTGTAATTTAAAATTGATGTCAGGCATCTTGGTTCTCCCTGTCTGAAGGAATGACTACTTTACGGGCTCAAAGCATTTTTACTCATAACGGCTCGCGACGCGATATAAACCTGATCGTGCACCTTCGCGTCGGGAACGCTCGTATCGCCGGCCGTAGTGGAGGAGGGCAGTACCGACCTGGACAGTGCCATAGCGCCTTCGGACTTCCGCAATATCGATCCCCAAAATGCAAAAAGCCCAACCGCGATGGCTGGGCTAAGTGCAAGACTTGCAACGGAATTCGGTGGCTCCTCGACCTGGGATCGAACCAGGGACCTGCGGATTAACAGTCCGACGCTCTACCGCTGAGCTATCGAGGAATTGGGAAGCCCGGTATTTTACGAAATTTGGCCCTTCCGGGCAATCTCTGCAGCCTTACTTGATGGCCTTGGCCACCGCGTCCGCGGCGTAGTCGATGTTTCCCGCGTTCAGGGCCGCCACGCAGATCCGGCCGCTTTCGATGGCGTACACCCCGAACTCCTCGCGCATGTGTACGACCTGCTCTTTCGTCAGTCCAGAATAGGAAAACATCCCTTTCTGCCGCAGGATGAAACTGAAGTCCGCCCCCGGCACCCGGGCGTGGATCTTCTCCACCAGCAGGGCGCGCATGGTGCGAATGCGGTCGCGCATGGCGGCGAGTTCCTTTTCCCACAGGGCGCGCAGGTCGGGCGTGGTGAGCACTTTGGCGATCACGTGCCCGCCATGCGAAGGCGGGTTGGAGTAGTTGGTGCGCACAAGTCTTTTCACCTGGCTCAGCACGCGTGCTGCTTCGTCCGGGCTGCGGGTGACGATGCTGGTCGCGCCGACGCGCTCGCCGTAGAGGGAGAACGACTTGGAAAACGAGTTTGACACGAACACGGGCAGGCCGGCCTCCGCAAAGCGCCGCACGGCGACGCCGTCGGCATCGATGCCGTCACCGAACCCCTGGTAGGCGATGTCCAGGAAAGGCACCAGATCGCGCTCGACCGCGACCTTGATGACTTCGGCCCACTGCTCGGGCGTGAGGTCGACTCCGGTGGGATTGTGGCAGCAGGCGTGCAGGACGACGATGTCACCGGAGGGAATCTTGCGCAGCCCCTCAAGCATGGCGGGGAAGTTCACGCCGTGGGTCTTGGCGTCGTAGTAGGGGTAGGTCCGCACCTTGAACCCGGCGTTCTCGAACAGGGCCCGGTGGTTCTCCCAGCTCGGGTCGCTGATCCAGGCACCCGCGCCCGGGGACACCAGGTGCAGGAAATCCGCGCCCACCTTGAGTCCTCCGGTGCCGCCAAGCGCCTGAATCGTAAGCGTGCGGCCTTCCTTGACCGCAGGCGAGTCAGCGCCGAACACCAGCGCCATCACGGCGCGGTCGTAGGTCGCCAGGCCATCGATGGGCAGGTAGCTGTGGGGCGCCGCCGTGGCGAGAAGCTGGGTTTCCGCCGTGCGGACGCATTCGAGCAGGGGTACCTTGCCGTTCTCGTCCGTGTACACACCGATCCCGAGGTTCACTTTCTTGGGGTTCTTGTCGGAGTTGTACTGCTCGGTGAGGCCGAGGATCGGGTCGCGGGGCGCCATTTCGACGTGGGCAAGCAGGGAGGCGGTCATGATCGGCAGAGTAATTGGAGAACGCGCATTTTAGCAGCGGAGTCGGGTGAATCTGGCGCCGGAGCGTTTTCGCATGGGACAATACTGGCTTTTTTCGCTCAGGATCCATGGCCAGCCTGCCCCTTGCGCTACCCGTACAGGACGTGCCGATCGTCCCGCCTGATGCGCCGAATTTCGTCACCTACCCGGGCAGCCCGTTCCGGCTTAACCAGCCGTATCCGCCCGCCGGCGACCAGCCCGAGGCGATCGCGAAGCTGATCGAAGGCGTCAGCGACGGCCTGGCCTTTCAAACACTGTTGGGCGTCACCGGCTCGGGCAAGACGTACACCATGGCCAACGTGATCGCGCAGCTGGGACGGCCGGCCATGGTGCTCGCGCCGAACAAGACGCTCGCGGCTCAGCTGTACTCCGAGATGCGCGAGTTCTTCCCGGAAAATTCGGTCGAGTACTTCGTCTCCTACTACGACTATTACCAGCCGGAAGCCTACGTGCCGGCGCGTGACCTTTTCATCGAAAAGGACTCGTCGATCAACGAGCACATCGAGCAGATGCGCCTTTCGGCGACCAAGTCGCTCATGGAACGGCGCGACGTGGTCATCGTGGCGACCGTTTCGGCGATCTACGGCATCGG
>JANNWA010000216.1:0-2836 GCA_031408275.1 Pseudomonadota bacterium | reverse complement strand
CGACCGCGCCGCCCGACATCACCATGCAGCGCGAGCCCCAGGTGCCGGTGGAGTAGGGGGTCAGGGCGGTATCGCCGTGGACCAGGCGCACGTTGGCGGGGTCGATACCGAGGATTTCGTTGGCCACCTGCGCGAGCGTGGTCTCGAGGCTCTGGCCGTGCGACTGCGCGCCGATGCGCAACTCGAGCATTCCGTCGGGAGACAGCCGGGCGAAGCACTGCTCGTGGCCGGGCACCATGGGGATGCCCCAGCCGGCGTATACGGAGGTCCCGTGCGCGCCTTGTTCGCAGTACACGGAAATGCCCACGCCGATCCTGCGCCCGTCAGGCTCGCCTTTCTTCTGCCGTTCGCGCCATTTCGGCAGGTCGATCGCAGCCACGGCCTTGCGCACCGCCTCCGGATAATCGCCCGAATCGAAATGCTTGTTGGTAATGTTGTTGTACGGCATGTCCTGGCGCTGGACCAGGTTCGCGAGCCGCACTTCGTAAGGCTCGCACCCGGCGGCGCGCGCCACCGCGTCGACCATGAGTTCGAGCGCAAAGCACACGCCCGTGCGCGCCACTCCGCGGTAGGGCAGGATTCCCGGCTTGTTGGTCGCCGCCGACCACGTGCGGCAGCGGTAGCGCTCCATCTTGTACGGGCCCGGCAGGATGGATCCCACCTGCGCGGCCTCGAGGCAGGCCGAAAACGGGTAAAGGGAATAGGCGCCCGAGTCGACCGTCGCATCGCAGTCGATGCCGATGATCCGGCCGTCGGCGTGCGCATACACGGTAATGTCGTAATCGTGCTCGCGGCAATTGGTGTTCGCCACGAGTTGCTCGCGGCGATCCTCGATCCAGCGCACGGGGCGGCCCATTTTTCGGGTGAGCCACGCGAGGCACACTTCCTCGGGCAGCAGGATGCCCTTGTAGCCGAACCCGCCGCCGACGTCCGGCGCGATCACGCGGATCGAACCCTGGTCGAGGCCCAGGCACTCCGATAGCCCCGCGCGGTTGATGTGCGGCATCTGCGCCGAGCTGTACATCTCGAGCTGCGCGAGGCGGGTATTCCACTCGCACAGCACGCCGCGACCCTCCATGGGCGCCATGGACTGGCGTGCGGTGCGGATGTGCCGGCGAACCTGGATGGGCGCGCTCAGCTTGATCTTCGAGAAATCGGCGTCGACAAAGGTCTCGAGGAAGACGTTATTGCCCCATTCCTCGTGCACCAGCGCCGGCGGGTTGGTGCGCGCCTCGACCATGTCGACGACCGCGGGCAGGGCCTCGTAGTCCACGACGACCTGCGCGGCGATGTCTTCGGCCTCTGCGCGCGTGCGGGCGACGCACATGGCGACCGACTCGCCCACATGGCGCACCTTGTCCAGCGCAAGCGGCCAGAGGCTGGAGGGCTTGAACCCGGCGAGGCCGGAGACCGCGCGGATGGGCTTCACGCCCTCCATGTCCCGCATGGTGAACACGCGATCTTCGAAGCCGGCCGGTTTGGCGATGCCGAGAATGCGGCCGTGCGCGATGGGGGAGCGCACGAACGCCACTTCGAGTGCGCCGGGACGCTGGATGTCCCCGACGAACTGGCCGAGGCCGCGCATGTAGCGGTCGTCCTCCTTGCGCAGGAGGGAGGCCCCAACGCCTTTGGCGTTCCTTTCGGCGCCCTTGCCTGGCCTGTCTGCCACTAAGCTGCCTGCGCTACAGGCAGGATCGAAGCGTCCGCGTCGAAGCGCATCCCCGCGCGCAGGCAGAACGCCGGGGTGAGCATGCGGTCGGTGACCACCTGGGTCTTCTCGTTGTCGGACAGCACCCAGCGGCCGCGATCGTCGTTGAGCACGGAGACGTCCGCGCCAACGCCGGGCTTGAGCGTGCCGATCGCGCCGTCCATGCCGGCCATTTTGGCGGCGTTGGTGGTCACCATGGGGATGATCTGCTCGAGCTTGAGGCCGCACGCGAGCATCGCCGTCATCGCCGACACGAGCGAGAAGCGCGTCGCGCCGAAGAACATGTGGTCCTGGTCGGAGTGCTGCTCGGGCGTGCCGGGGGGCTTGGGCACGGTGGTGTTGTAGCCGTGCATGTCCGCACCGAGCGTGTCGGGGACGATCCCCGCATCGAGCGCGATCTTGGTCATCTTGAAGCTGAAGTGCGAGCCGTGGCCCACGTCCACCTTGATGCCGTTGGCGATGGCTTCCTTGGCGACCGGGTGCACCTTGCCGTTCTTGTCCACGAAGCTGCCCGGGTGCTTGGAGAACGGGTGCGCGAGGATGTCGCCGGGCTTCAGGAGCTTGACCACCTCCGGCAGGATGGTGTCCGGGTCGATGCTCGGCACACCGGCGGGCAGGCCCCACATCTGGCCGAAGTGGATGTAGAGCGGCAGGCCGGTGCGCCGACCCATTTCGGCCGCCATGCGCATGTCCTCGATGCCCCAGCGGGTCATGCCGCCGATTTCGGCGTGCACCTTGAACCCCTTGACGATGTCGAGGTTGGCCTTGGCGGCGGCGACCGTCGCATCCACGTCCAGGCAATCAGGCTTGTAGAGCGAGGCGTAGTAGTGGCCTTCCATCCCGCCCACGAGGTAGGCGGAGATGAACGCGACGACGCGGCTCTTCTTGGCCTTGACCACGTATTCACGGAACGCGGGGAGGGTCATGCACGAAGGGCCGCCCTGGTCGATCAGCGTGGTGACGCCGGAGTGCACGCCGACGAGGTCGGCGTCCAGGCCGAACCGGCCGGTGACGTACTGGAACACGTGCCCGTGCGTGTCGATGAGGCCCGGCAGCACCAGCTTGCCTGAGACGTCGACGACCTTTTTCGCCGCCGAGGGCACGATGTTCTGCGCCACCGCCGCGATC
>JANNWA010000215.1:0-9769 GCA_031408275.1 Pseudomonadota bacterium | reverse complement strand
GCAGCCTCGACCGACATGGCCTTGGGCAGGGTCCGCGGCGATTTCGCGGCCCGCACGCCCTGGCAGGGATTGGCCGCATACCCTTTGTGGCGCACGAGCCAGTGGAACAGGCCGCGCCAGGCCGAAAGCATGTTGGCCAATGCGCGGGGCGACAGTCCCTTGGAATGCAGCCGGGCGATCGAGCGCCGGACCTGGGCGCTGTCGAGCTTGTCCAGGCGCGCTGCGCCAAGCAGCTCGAGCAGCCGCGCCAGGCTGCGGGCGTAGTTCGAAATCGAGACCGGGGCGAGGTGCCGCTGGTGGGCGAGCGACTCGAGATACTCCCCGACCAAGGGCGCGTCGGGATGCGTTGCGCCAGGTTGCGTGGACAGCCGATTCGCGGCCACGCCCGCTCCCGTCACAACCGGGCTGCGAGCGCCGCCGCGGCGAGTTCCCCGATGCGACGCAGGTACAGGGTGCCCATTTCGGGATAAAAGCGCTTGGGGTCCTCGCTGCCCAGCGCCAGCATGCCAAAAGCCTTGGTGGTGCCGAGCGGGACCAGGGCGATCGAGCGGACGTGCTCTGCCGATTCGCGAAACCAGGGCAGGAACAGGCTGGCCTCGGCCGGGCCGCATTGCGGGGCGCCCATGGTGTCGACGAGTGCCCGCTGCTCGTCGGTCACCGGCGCGCCCTCGAGCGTGCCGTCGAGCAGCGACTGGCCCCACAGGCGCAGCGCCACGTGGGGCACGGCGAAATCCTCGCGCAGGTGGAAGTAGAGCGCGTGCACCACGGCGGCAAAATTCTTGGCGCCCATCAACGCCGAGGACACGCGGTGGACCTTCTCGCTGATGGCGTCGTTCTCCTCCCCGAACTGGATCAGCTCGGCGAGCTTGCCCTCCAGGAGCTTGACCTTTTCTCGCAGGCCCAGGGTCTGGCGTTCCGACAGCGGGATCGCGCGGCCGCCGTAGGGATGCGGGACCTGGATCGATTCGAGCAGTTCGGGATGGGTCTCGAACATGCGCGCGAAGAACTGCGCGAATTTCTCCGGGTGGTCTTTGAGGTACTGCTCTACTTCGTCAGAGTTCAATGGTTGCCTCGAATACGGAGGTGGCGGGGCCCTTCATCCATACCGGATTGTCGCCGCCCGCCCAAGCTATGGTCAATCGCCCGCCGCGGGTTTCCACCGCGACCGGCGAATCGACGAGGCCGCGCGCGATGCCCGACACCACCGCCGCGCAGGCGCCGGTGCCGCAGGCAAGCGTTTCACCCGCCCCGCGCTCGTAGACCCGCAAGCGAATCGAATTCCGGCCCACTACCTGCATGTAGCCTGCATTGACGCGCTTCGGGAACCGGGGGTGGCGCTCGATCTCCGGGCCCTGCGTGCCCACCGGCGCGGCATCCACGTCGGGCACGACCTGGACCGCATGCGGATTGCCCATCGACAGGACAGCGACTTCCACCGGCCCACCGGCCACTTCGATCGAGTGCACCAGCCCCGGCTCCTGAGCGGAAAAGGGCACCCGCGACAGTTCGAACACGGGTGCGCCCATGTTCACGGTGACTTCCCCGTCTTCCTCGAGCCGGAGCTCGATGATCCCGGCAAGGGTCTCGACGCGGATCCGGCGCTTTGTCGTCAGGCCGCGCTGATGCACGAATTTCACGAAGCAGCGCGCGCCGTTGCCGCACTGCTCGACCTCTCCGCCGTCCGCGTTGAAGATGCGGTAGCGGAAGTCCGCGTCTGCGGCGGAAGCCTTCTCGACCACGAGGATCTGGTCGCAACCGACGCCGAAATGCCGGTCGGCGAGGACCTTGAGCTGCGCGGCCGTGAGGCCGAACGGCCGGACGGTGGCGTCGAACACCACGAAATCGTTGCCCGCGCCCTGCATCTTGGTGAATGCGACTCTCATGCAACCAGCTTCCGATACTCGGTCGAGATGCAGCGGTCCATCACCACGGTCATGCCCGCTGCCCGCGCCCGCTCGGCGGCCGGCTCGTTGACCACGCCCTCCTGGAGCCAGACTGCGCGCACGCCGAGCGCGATGCACTCATCAACGATCGGTCCCGCGTCCTCGGGGTTGCGGAAGACGTCGACGATGTCTATGCGTTCAGGCACGTCCGAGAGCCGCGCATACGCCTTAAGGCCGAGCACCTCGCTGATCGCAGGACGCACCGGGATCACGCGATAGCCCCAATCGATGAGCCGGGCGGCGATGCGATGGCTGGGCCGCTCGGGCCGCGGCGAGATGCCCACGACCGCGATGGTCTTCGCTTCTTCAAGCAGCGTCCGGATGGCCTGCGGCGGCGGATTGGTGAACATGGGGGAATTCTAGGCGTAAAACGAGGCCTCGCCCTCCGGCCGCGTCTTGAAGCGCTTGTGCGCCCAGAAGTACTGCTCGGGCATGGTCAGCACCTGTTCCTCGATGAAGGCGTTCACGCGGCGCGTGTCGGAGGTCACATCGTCGGTTGGAAAATTGTCCCACGCGGGCAGGATCGAGACCACATATCCCTCTCCGCCCGGCAGCATGCGCGCCACACAGGGCATGACCTTCGCTCCGGTCACCTTCGCGAGCCGCGACACACCGGTTATCGTCGCCGCGTTCACGCCGAAAAACGGCACGAACACCGCGTCCTTGCGGCCGAAATCCAGGTCCGGCGCGTAGTAGAACGGCAGCCCGGAGCGGATCGACGCGATCACGGCGCGCACGCCGTCCTGGCGCGGAATGGCCTGCGACAGCCCGAAGCGCGTCCGCCCGCGCAGCAGCAGGCGATCGTAAACCGGGTTCTTCTGGCGGGCATACAGCCCGGCGATCGGGATCTCGCACCCGAGACGCGTGTAGGCCGCGTCGAGCCCGACGAAATGCGGCACCACCAGGATCACCGGCTGTCCCGCCAGGGCACGCAGCCGCTCGAGCCCCTCGACCCTGATCAGCCGCATGATGCGCTCGCGCGACGCCCACCAGAGCAACGCATGCTCGACGAAGCCGCGCATGAAAGCGCGGAAATGCGCGCGTGCAAGGCTCTCTCGCTCGGCTGCCGGCATCTGGGGGAAGCACTTGGCCAGATTGATGCGCGCGACCTTGCGGCGCTCGGGGATCAGCCAGAACATCGCGTCCCCGACCAGGTTGCCGATCGCGGCAATCGCGCCCATCGGCAACCAGTGGCCGACCCACATCAGCGCGAAGACGATTCTGCTCACGCGCTGTCCATTGCGCGGATCATTGCGGGCCGCTCGCGCCGGCCGGCGTCTTGTAGCGGTTGTAGCCCCACAGGTACTGGCCGGGACATTCGCGGATCAGGTCTTCGAGGCAGCGGTTGAGGCGTCGCGCAGGCGTTTCGCCCGGAAGGGCGGCCCCAAATGCACGAACCGACAGCGTATACCCGCGGCCCCACGGCAGGCGCCGCGCAAACGCGATCAGGCAGGTCACGTCCTTGCGCATCGCCAGTTTCGGCGCAAAGGTCATGGTGTAGGCCGGCTTGCCGAAGAATTCGGCCCACTCGCCTTCGCCGACGCCCGGCACCTGGTCGGGCAGGATGCCGACTGCTTCGTGGCGCCTGAGCGCAAGCAGCACGTCGCGCACGCCATCGAGGTCGGCGCTCGCCAGCCGCATTCCGGGGCGCTCACGGCCCGCACGCATGAACGGCTCGAGCCATGCGGACTTCGGCGGCCGATACATGACCGTGATCGGGAAAAGCAGGCCGGCGTACAGGGCGCTGATCTCGAAGCAACCATGGTGCGGGGTCAGGAACAGGATGCCCCGCCCTGCGACCTGGGCTCCCTGCACCAGTTCCAGGCCCTGAACATCGCGCACCAGGCCCGCGACCTCGGCATGCGGCCGCAACCATAGGAATGGCGTTTCCGTGAACAGGCACCCAGCGGCTGCGATGGCGTCGCGACGAACGGCGAGGTCGGCGCCATATCCCGCCGAGGCGAGGTTGTTGCGCAGGCGCTTGCGGTAGCGCGACGACGCCACATACGCGAGCCAGCCGAGCATGGTCCCTGCGGCGTGCAGCAGGGGCAGCGGCAGGCTGGCCGCGAGGCGCATCAACACGCGCCCCATAGCCCTACGCAAACCCGGGGAATGCTTGGGGATTCAGCAAAGTCTTGGTATCCTTGCCGCCTCTTTTTTGGCCATTTCCCACTTTTTTTTCAGGCGGCAGCGACATGAGCGATTTTCTCTTCACCTCCGAGTCGGTCTCTGAAGGACACCCGGACAAGGTTGCGGACCAGATTTCCGACGCGGTCCTCGACGCGATTCTAGCCCAGGACCCGCGCTCCCGCGTTGCGGCGGAGACCCTCGTCAAGGACAACCTCGTCGTGCTCGCTGGTGAAATCACCACCGACGCGAAGCACATCGATTACCGGGAGGTCGTGCGCAACACCATCCGCCGGATCGGCTACAACGACGCTGCGATCGGGTTCGATGCCGACACTTGCACCGTGCTGATGGCCTACGGCGAGCAGTCGCGGCACATCGCCCAGGGCGTAAACGAGGGCAGCGGCCTCGACCTCGACCAGGGCGCCGGCGACCAGGGCCTGATGTTCGGCTATGCCTGCGACGAGACGCCGCAACTGATGCCGCTGGCCATCAACCTCTCGCACCGCCTCGTGGAACGGCAGTCCGAAGTGCGCCGCGACGGGCGCCTCGCCTGGCTGCGCCCGGATGCGAAATCGCAGGTGACGATCCGGTATGTGGACGGCAAGCCCGACTCCATCGACACCATCGTGCTGTCCACCCAGCACGGCCCCGGCCTCACGCACAAGCAGATCGAGGAAGCGGTGATCGAGCAGATTATCAAGCCCGTGCTGCCGAAGAACCTCGTCAAGGGCCAGATCAAGTACCTCGTGAACCCTACCGGGGCTTTTGAAATCGGCGGACCCAAGGGCGACTGCGGACTCACCGGCCGCAAGATCATCGTGGACACCTACGGCGGCTCGGCCCCGCATGGCGGCGGCGCGTTCTCCGGCAAGGATCCCTCCAAGGTCGACCGCTCGGCCGCCTACGCCGCGCGCTACGTGGCCAAGAACGTGGTCGCCGCGGGCCTGGCCTCCAAGTGCCAGATCCAGGTGTCGTACGCGATCGGCGTGGCAAAACCCACCAGCGTGATGGTCACCACGTTCGGCACTGGAAAGATTTCGGATGACAAGCTCTCGGCCCTGGTCAGCGCGAATTTCGACCTGCGTCCCAAAGGAATCATCCAGATGCTCAATCTCCTGCGCCCGATCTACGAGAAGACCGCCGCGTACGGCCACTTCGGCCGCGACGAGCCGGAGTTCACGTGGGAAGCGACGGACAAGGCGCAGGCGCTCAAAGCCGCAGCCTGAGGGGAAACGTTCTGGAGGAAACTAGCCCGGCGATGCCGGGCTTTTCCTTTTCTAGCCCAGCACTCGCACGGCTTGCTCGAACAGGGCCACGGGCATCGCACAGAGGCCGCGCCCAAGGAGACCGCGTCCATCGGCCGATACCATGCCGGTGGAGAGCAGCGGCGACTTCCCGGACCGCGCGACCGCGGCCGCATCGAGCCCGACCGGCAGTCCCAGCACCGGATGCATTCCACACAACTGGGACAACGCTCGCGCCTCGTCGTCTTTCGCCAGCCACGGCTCGAACGCCGCCAGAAGGCTCGGCGCTCGCCGCAGCGCCTGCCCGCCGAGGCCGAAGGCGTCGATGATTCCGCTGTCGCCGGTAGCGGGCGGAAACCGCGGGTTCTCCACCACGCCTTTCATGAACGGACCTTGAACAAGGGCCGCAGAAGCCGTAAACCAGCGCCCCGGCAGGCCGGCAAGCTCAATGCCGGTGACCTGCCCGTTCGCCGCGAGTTTCGTCACGAGCGTTGAGCCCTCGACGCCCGATGCCGCATCCAGCATCAGCGCACAGGCCGGCATCCAGAAGTTGAGGAAGAAGAGCGGCGCTTCCAGCACAGTCCGCAGCGCAGTCTGTGCGGCCGGCGACTCGGCCTTGCGCGTCCCGAGTACGGCATGCAGCACCGCGGTGGCGCTCGACAAGCGGTTGTGGAGGTCGTCGCCCTCGCTGAGCGCAGAGCGCGCGATCGACAACAGGTCGACGGGCCCGGAAAGCAGGTCCGCAAATCCGGGCAGCAGCTCGCGCTCGCGGAAAGCCAGCCGGTCTAGGATCGCCCGGTCGCGCGCGCCGAAACGCATTTGCGCCCCGCCGCCCGTGCCGAGAAAGGCAAACCAGGTCGCCTTGGACACGGCATCCTCGATCATGGCCAGTGTCGTGCGTGCGGACACCATCGACGCCAGCGGCGTGGAAACCCGGCGCGTGAAGGAAGGCTCGAGTTTCACCGCGCCGCTTGATACCAGCCGCTCGGCCTCGGCATCGTCTTTCGCCCAGCCTTCGTATATGCAGGCCAGGATCGCACTGTTCAGCATCGGCGGCGGCGGGGATTTCGGGTCCGGCAGCGGTGGGCCCGCATGCAGCAGCACCCGGTCGGGCAGGCCGAGCGCCTCGGCCGCGGAACGCACCGCCGTCCAGCGGGGCTCCACGGCGAGGATGCGTGCCAGGGCACGGGCGTTGGCGGGGCTCGGATCTGTCTTCATCAGGGTCTTCAAAAATGGCGGGAATTCCCGTAGAATAGGCGGTTCCCGAGGAGCGTTGCAACGACAGGATGCCAATCCGTCGCTAGGCTCGGGAAATTCCCACCGCAACGGCGCTCGCGAACTTTTTTCCTAATCGAAAGGAGCGCGTGATGAGCGCCGTACTCAAAGCAGTCAAGCAAGCCCCCGCAGGATTCTCCGATTTCAAGGTAGCCGACCTCGCTCTCGCTGGCTGGGGCCGCAAGGAAATCGCCATTGCCGAGACCGAGATGCCCGGCCTCATGGCGATCCGCGACGAATACGCCGCCGCCCAGCCGCTGAAAGGCGCACGCATCACCGGGTCGCTGCACATGACCATCCAGACCGCGGTGCTGATCGAGACCCTCGAAGCGCTCGGCGCCGATGTGCGCTGGGCCTCGTGCAACATCTACTCCACGCAGGATCACGCGGCCGCCGCGATCGCCGCCGGCGGCACGCCGGTGTTCGCCTTCAAGGGCGAGAACCTGACGGACTACTGGGACTACACGCACCGCATTTTCGAGTGGCCCAACGGCAAGCTCACGAACATGATCCTCGACGACGGCGGCGACGCCACGCTGCTGCTGCACCTGGGCACCAGGGCCGAGACCGACCCGTCGGTGATCGCCAAGCCCGGCAGTGAAGAGGAAGAGTGCCTGTTCGCCTCGATCAAGGCCAAGCTCGCCAAGGACCCCAAGTGGTATTCGACGCGCCTCGCCGCGGTAAAGGGCGTGACCGAAGAGACCACCACCGGCGTGCATCGCCTGTACCAGATGCACAAGGAAGGGCGCCTCGCCTTCCCCGCGATCAACGTCAACGACTCGGTCACCAAGTCGAAGTTCGACAACCTCTACGGCTGCCGCGAGTCACTCGTCGACGCCATCAAGCGGGCCACCGACGTGATGATCGCCGGCAAGGTCGCGCTGGTATGCGGTTACGGCGACGTCGGCAAGGGCTCGGCCCAGGCGCTGCGCGCACTGTCGGCCCAGGTCTGGGTCACGGAAATCGACCCGATCTGCGCGCTGCAGGCGGCGATGGAAGGCTACCGCGTGGTGACCATGGACTACGCCGCGGACAAGGCCGACATCTTCGTGTCGGCCACCGGCAACTTCCACGTGATCACCTACGACCACATGAAGAAGATGAAGGACCAGGCCATCGTCTGCAACATCGGCCACTTCGACAACGAGATCGACGTCGCGTCACTCTCCAAGTGCACCTGGGACGAGATCAAGCCGCAGGTCGACCATGTGATTTTTCCCGACGGAAAGCGCATCATCATGCTCGCCAAGGGGCGCCTCGTGAACCTGGGCTGCGGCACCGGCCATCCGTCGTACGTGATGAGCTCGTCGTTCGCCAACCAGACCATCGCGCAGATCGAACTGTTCGGCAACACAGCGAAATACCCGGTGGGCGTGTACACGCTGCCCAAGCACCTGGATGAGAAGGTGGCGCGCCTGCAGCTGAAGAAGCTGAACGCGCAGCTGACCGAACTCACCGACGCACAGGCGGCCTACATCAGCGTGTCGAAGAACGGTCCGTACAAAGCCGATCAATACCGGTACTAGGAACAGGGGAACCCTCACGGCGGGTTCCCCCGTTACCCCCTCCGCCATCTGAGTAACAAATGGAATCGCAGCGCAAACACGCGCGCACGTTCAGCTTCGAGTTCTTCCCGCCGAAGACGCCGGAAGGCAAGGCCAAGCTGCGCGCGACCTGGGAACAGCTCGCGCAGCTGAAGCCGCGTTTTTTTTCGGTGACCTTCGGCGCGGGCGGCTCGACGCAGCAGGGCACGCTCGACACGGTGCTCGAGATCATTTCGTCCGGGCATGAGGCCGCGCCGCACCTGTCGTGCGTCGCGTCCTCGAAGTCCGAGATCGCCGGGATCCTCGCGCACTACAAGGACAACGGCATCCGCCACATCGTCGCCCTGCGCGGCGACCTGCCTTCGGGCGTGGCGATGGCGGGCGAGCTGCGGCACGCGAACGAACTCGTTTCGTTCATCCGCGAGACCACCGGCGACTGGTTCAACATCGAAGTCGCCTGCTATCCCGAATACCATCCCCAGACCCGCAACGCCGCTGACGAAGTGAAGAACTTCAAGCGCAAGATCGACGCGGGCGCGAACGCCGCGATGACGCAGTACTTCTACAACGCCGACGCGTATTTCCGGTTCATCGACGAATGCGAAGCGGTGGGCATCTCGGTGCCCATCGTGCCCGGCATCATGCCAATCAGCAATTTCTCCCAGCTTGCGCGGTTCTCGGACGCCTGCGGGGCGGAGATCCCGCGCTGGATGCGCATCAAGCTGGAGGGCTACCGGGACGACACGGCCTCGATACGCTCCTTCGGCCTCGACGTGGTCACGGCGCTGTGCGACAAGCTGCTCGCCGCCGGCGCACCGGGGCTGCACTTCTACACGCTGAACCAGGCCGGGGCGGTCTCGACGATCTGGCAGCGCCTGGGCCTCTGATCAGTTGAACTGGGCGGGCAGCCACAGCGCCAGGCCCGGGAACACCGCAAGCAGGGCCAGCAAGACGAACAGCGCCGCGACGAACGGCAACGCGCCCACGATCACGTCGTTGAGCGACCCGGACTTCCGGAGGTTCTGCACCACGAAGAGGTTAAGGCCCACGGGCGGGGTGATCAGCGCGGTCTCGATCAGCACGATCACCACGATGCCGAACCACACCGGGTCGTAGCCCAGCTTGAACATCACGGGCGCGATGATCGGGATGGTGGTGATCATCATCGACAGGGTCTCCATGAAGCAGCCCAGCACCACGTAGAACACGATCACCGCGAACAGCATCATCACCGGCGACAGTCCCAGGCCTTCGATGAAGCTGGTCAGCGCGGTGGTCAGGCCGATGGCCGAGATCACGAAGTTGAGGAAGTACGCCGCCAGGATGATCAGCATCACCATCGCGGTCGACTTCATCGTGCCTTCGATGGCCTCGCGCAGCATGCCGAAGCCAAGACGCCCTTTCATCCACGCCAGCCCGAGCGATGCCACCACGCCGAGCGAGGCTGCCTCGGTGGGCGTGGCCACCCCCGCGTAGATCGACCCGACCACCACCAGGAAAATGCCGAGCGGTGGCAGCAGGTGCACCAGGCCGCCCATGCGCTCGGCCCACGTCGCGGTGACGCGCTTGCCGCCCCAGGCCGGCCGCACGAGGCACAGGACGATCACCACCACCATGAAGAGCAGCATCAGCA
>JANNWA010000214.1:0-4380 GCA_031408275.1 Pseudomonadota bacterium | reverse complement strand
CGTACACGTTCTTCCTCGAGGTCGGCAAAGGCCTCGACCCGGAGGCGCTCAAGTCCCAGCTCCTCACCGCAGGCTACGCGCATGTGACCCAGGTCGTCGCGCCGGGCGAATACTGCATCCGTGGCGGCATCATCGACCTGTTCCCCATGGGGAGCCAGCTCCCCTACCGGATCGACCTCTTCGACAACACCATCGAGGCGATCCGCACGTTCGACGTCGACAGCCAGCGCACGCTGTACAAGGTGAACGAGGTGCGCCTCCTGCCGGCGCGCGAGTTCCCGCTCGACGAAGCCGGGCGCGCCAAGTTCAGGAGCCGCTTCCGCGAGGTCTTCGAGGGCGACCCTTCGCGCAAGGGCATCTACCGCGACGTTTCCAACGGGATCCCGTCGGCGGGGGTCGAGTACTACCTGCCGCTGTTCTTCGATTCGGTCGCCACGCTGTTCGACTACCTGCCCGCCCGCGTCACGGCGGTGATGCATCGCGACGTGTCGAAGGCGGTGGTGGACTTCTGGCGCGACGCCGCCTCGCGCTACAAGCTGCTTTCGGGCGACATCGAAAAGCCGCTGCTCCCGCCTGCGCAGATCTTCGTGCCGGCGGAGGAGTTCTTCGTCAGGCTCCAGCCGCTCCCGCGCGTGGACGTCGCGGCGCCACCCACGGAGGAACCGGCCGGCGACGGCACGGCACCGGGCGCGGAGTTCTCGACCTCGTCCCTGCCCGACCTTGCAGTGGACCGCCGCGCGAACGATCCGCTCACGAAGCTCAAGGGCTTCGTCGATTCCTGCGGCCTGAGGATCTTCCTCGCGGCGGAATCGGCCGGCCGGCGCGAAACCATGGCCGCCTACCTGGCCGAGTACGGCCTGAAACCCGCCCCTGCGGCCGACCTGCCCGCGTTCCTTGCGGGAGGTGAAGCCTTCTCGATCGGCGTGGCGCCGCTTTCGAACGGCTTCACGGTCCCGGCCGAAGGCTGGTGCATCGTCACCGAGAGCGAGCTTTACGCGGGCACCGTGCGCCAGCGCTCCGCGCGCTCGCAGGCGAGCAAGAACTCCGTCGAGGGGATGCTGCGCGATCTCTCGGAACTCAAGATCGGTGACCCGGTGGTGCACGCGCAGCACGGTATCGGCCGTTATGTGGGGCTCATCAGCCTGGACCTCGGCGAGGGGGTCACCGAGTTCCTGCACCTCCAGTACAACGGCGGCGACAAGCTCTACGTCCCGGTGGCCCAGTTGTCGGTGGTCTCGCGCTACAGCGGCGCCCAACCCGATGCCGCGCCGCTGCACAAGCTCGGCAGCGGCCAGTGGGACAAGGCGAAGCGCAAGGCCGCGCAGCAGGTGCGCGACACCGCGGCCGAGCTGCTCGCGCTCTACGCCAAGCGCGCCGCGCGCAAAGGCCATGCCTTCACTTTCAAGCAGCACGACATGGAAGCGTTCGCCGACGGCTTCGGCTTCGAGGAGACCGACGACCAGGCCGCCGCGATCGTGGCGGTGATCCAGGACATGGCTTCGGGCAAGCCCATGGACCGCCTGGTGTGCGGCGACGTCGGCTTCGGCAAGACCGAGGTCGCGCTGCGCGCCGCGTTCCTCGCCGTCGCGGGCGGCAAGCAGGTGGCGGTGCTCTGCCCGACGACGCTCCTGGCCGAGCAGCATTTCCAGACCTTCTCGGACCGCTTTGCCCACGTGGCCGACCAGTGGCCGGTAAAGATCGCCGAACTGTCGCGCTTTCGCACCGGCAAGGAGTCCACCCAGGTGCTGAAGGACATGGCCGCCGGCGCCGTGGACATCGTGATCGGCACGCACAAGCTGATCTCCAAGGACGCGAAGTTCGCGCGCCTCGGCCTCGTCATCATCGACGAGGAGCACCGCTTCGGCGTGCGCCAGAAAGAGGCGCTCAAGGCCCTGCGCGCCGAGGTCGACGTCCTCACGCTAACGGCGACACCGATCCCGCGCACGCTCGCGCTGTCGCTCGAAGGCCTGCGCGAGTTCTCGGTCATCGCCACTGCGCCGCAAAAGCGCCTCGCGATCAAGACTTTCGTGTCGCCCTGGTCCGAGGGAACCATCCGCGAAGCGTCGTTGCGCGAACTCAAGCGCGGCGGGCAGATCTATTTCCTGCACAACGAAGTCGACACCATCGAGACCATGCGGGAGCGCCTCGCCCGCCTGCTGCCCGAGGCGCGCATCGCGATCGCCCACGGGCAGATGCGCGAGCGGGAACTGGAACGAGTGATGCGCGAGTTCACCCAGCAGCGCCACAACATCCTCCTGTGCTCGACCATCATCGAGACCGGCATCGACAACCCGCACGCGAACACCATCCTCATCAACCGCGCCGATAAATTCGGGCTCGCCCAACTGCACCAGTTGCGCGGCCGCGTCGGGCGCTCGCACCACCAGGCGTATGCCTACCTCCTCACGCCGGACGACGAAGCGCTCGGCGCGCAGGCCAAAAAGCGCCTCGAGGCGATCCAGATGATGGAGGAGCTCGGCTCCGGCTTCTACCTCGCGATGCACGACCTCGAGATCCGCGGCGCGGGCGAGGTGCTCGGCGAGTCACAGTCGGGCGAGATCCAGGAGATCGGGTTCTCGCTCTACACGCAAATGCTGGAAAGGGCCGTGCGCGCGCTGAAGAAAGGCAAGGCCGTCGACCTCGAGCAGTCGATCGACATCACCACCGAGATCAACCTGCACGTGCCCGCCCTGCTGCCGGACGCATACTGCAGCGACGTGCACGAGCGATTGACGCTTTACAAACGGCTGTCCAACTGCGAAACGCGGGAGATGCTCGACGCGATGCACGAGGAACTCGTGGATCGTTTTGGCGAGATGCCCGAGCCGGCCCGTGCGCTGGTCGAATGCCACGCGCTGCGCATCCTCGCCAGGCCTCTCGGCGTGTCGCGCCTCGATGCGACGCACGAGTCGGTGGTGATGCAGTTCGCCAAGGACACGGTCGTGGACGGCGCGAAGATCATCGACCTCATGCAGAAGCGCCGCAACTGGCGGCTGGCCGGCCCGGAGAAGCTGCGCATCGAGGCGAAGCTGCCCTCGTGGCAGGAGCGAGTGCAGGCGGCCAAGGACGCCTTCAAGGCCCTCACATGAAGCGGTTCGCGCTCGCGTGGCTACTGGCGCTGGCGCTGCTCGGTGCGCACGCCGCGGACACGCCCGAGGAAGACGACCCGCGCCTCTCGCCCGGGCAGGGCGCGCTGCTGCGCGGCGACTACGCCCAGGCGATCGATGCGCTGCGGCCCCTGGCCAAGGAGGACATCGTGCAGGCGCAGTTCCTGCTCGCCATGGCACTCGAGAAGGCGCCTGCCCCGCTCGGCCAGCCTGCGGAGGCGCTGGGCTGGTACCAGAAAGCGGCGAAAGCAAAACACGCCGCCGCGCAGAACAACCTCGGGGCGATGTACTTCGACGGGCGCGGCACCGCGGCCAACCCAGCGGAGGCAGTGCGCTGGTACCGCGCCGCGGCCGAGCAGGGATTCGTGGTCGCGCAGTACAACCTCGCGTTGATGTACGCCAACGGCCGCGGCGTGCCGAAGGACAACGCCGAGATGGCGCGCTGGATGGAAAAAGCGGCCATGGCGGGCCTTGCGGGCGCGCAGGCCCTGTACGGCGAGTTCCTGCTCAACGGCCGGGGCGTGGAAGCGAACGCCACCGAGGCCGCGCGCTGGTTCCTGTTCGCCGCCCGCCAACGGCATGCCGGCGCGCAGTACTTCCTGGGCTTGATGCTGCAAAAAGGCGTGGGGGTGGAACGCGACCTCGCCGCCGCGCACGGATGGTTCATGCGCTCGGCCGAAGGCGGCAACCGCAACGCGATGCTGGAACTGTCGAAGATCTACGAACTCGGCCTCGGCATCCCGGCCGACGCCGAGGCTGCCAAGCTCTGGCTCGACCGGTCCGGGTTCGGCAGGAAATGAACCTCGTCGTCCAGGGCGCGCCGGTCACGGCCGCGGACGCCGCCCACCTGGCCGCAATCACCGGGGCGAAATCCCTCGAACAGTTGGGCGCTACCGCCTGGCGGCTGCGAGACCCGACCCACTCGGAGGATGTCACCGCCTATTGCGAGGCGCACTTGCTCGACCACGCATGGGTCCCCGCCCAGCGGCGCTTCGCGGATCTGCGCCTCATCGCGATGGACATGGACTCCACGCTGATCACGATCGAATGCATCGACGAGATCGGTGGCATGCTCGGCATCAAACCGAAGATCGCGGCGATCACGGAGAGCGCCATGCGCGGCGAGATCGACTTTCCCGAGAGCCTGCGCCGCCGGGTTGCGCTGCTGGCCGGCCTGGGCGTCGACAGCCTTGACCGCGTCTATGAAGAAAAGCTGCGCCTGTCGCCGGGCGCGGAGCCCCTCGTCCAGAGGGCGCAGGCGCTCGGCATCAAG
>JANNWA010000213.1:0-3188 GCA_031408275.1 Pseudomonadota bacterium | reverse complement strand
GGGCGCACGCCCGCGGGCACACATTGCAGCACCCGACCAAGGAGACATGACCATGGGCGCATCTGAGTCCAACGCACCGCTTGCGGTACCTGCATCTGCACCGGCCTACAGCTACGAGCACGAAGGCGACCGCCAGTTCGCCACCACCCTCGCGCGCGGGCTCGAAGTGCTGCGCTGCTTCACCCCGCTGGAGCCCATGCTCGGCAACAAGGAAATCTCCGTGCGCACCGGCCTGCCCAAGCCGACGGTGTCCCGGCTGACCTATACGCTCACCAAGCTGGGGTATCTGCGCCACAACATGCGCCTGGGCAAGTACCAGCTCGGCTCGGCCGTGCTGTCGATCGGCTACCCGCTGCTCGCCAGCATGAGCGCCCGCCAGGTTGCGCGGCCGTACATGAAAGAACTCGCCGACCACGCCAACGCCTCGGTGTCGATGGGCATCCGCGACCGCCTCAACGTCGTGTTCGTCGAAAGCTGTCGCTCCGCAAGCGGCAGCCCCACGCTGCCCGACATCGGCACGTCGATCCCGATCGCGCAGGCTTCCGTCGGGCGCGCTTTCCTCGCGGCCTGCACGCCGGCCGAGCGCGAAGCCCTGCTGAACCAAATGAAGGTCAAGGAGCCGGAAATGCACCGCAAGTACCGCGCCCAGATCGACAAGAGCCTGCAGGAGATCCGCGACCGGGGCTTCTGCGTTTCGTATGGCGACCTGCGCCGCGAGATCCACGCGGTGGGCGTACCCATGCGCCGCACGGTCGACGGCGAGATCGTCGCCTTCAACTGCAGCATCCCGGCCTTCATGCTCAAAAAAGGCCAGATCGAAGACGACATCGGTCCGCGCCTCGTGCAGATGGTGCGCAATATCGAGGCCGCGCTGGGCATGCATTGATGGCGGCCCCAGCCGCCGAAGCGAAGGTCGAGCGACCATGATCCGAGACGAAAAGCGCCTGGCGGCGCTGCTGGGCAGCGTGCGCCGTTTCATGGATGAAACGGCCATCCCGAACGAGGAGCGGGTCGAGCGCGAGAACGCGATCCCGGAGGAAATCGTCGACCAGATGCGCCGCCTCGGCTTCTTCGGCTGGAGCATTCCCGAGGAGTACGGCGGGGCGGGGCTTACCACCGAAGAGCTGTGCCTCGCCAACATGGAGATCTCGCAATGCGCGGTCGCCTACCGCGCGCGCGCCGGCACCAACACGGGCATCGGCTCCGAAGCCATCATCCAGGACGGCACCGAGGCGCAGAAACGCCAGTACCTGCCGCGCCTTGCCACCGGCGAAATCACCGGCTGCCTCGCGGTCACCGAACCCGATGCGGGATCCGACCTTCTCGGAGGGCTCGCGACGCTCGCGATAGAGGACGGCGACCACTACGTGCTCAACGGCACCAAGCGCTACATCACCAACGCGCCGATCGCCGACCTATTCACCGTGCTCGCGCGGACCGACCCGTCGAACCGCGGGGGCTCGGGCACCACGACGTTCCTCATCGAGCGCGGCACGCCCGGGCTCTCGGTCGGGCCGGAACACAAGAAGATGGGGCAGGAAGGCTCGCCCGTGTCGGAGGTCTATTTCAAGGACTGCCGCGTGCCGAAGGCAAGCGTGCTCGGCGGCGTGCCCGGCAAGGGCTTCGGCGCGGTGATGCGCTCGCTCAACAAGCAGCGCATCAACCTCGCGTCGCTCTGCACGGGCCCCGCCATCCGCCTGCTCGACGAAGGCCTGCGCCACGCGCGCACGCGCAGGCAGTCCGGCCAGGCGATCGGCGAATTCCAGCTGGTGCAGGCGATGCTCGCCGATTGCAAGGTCGAGATCTCGGCGGCCCGCGCGCTGATCCTCGAGACCGCGCGCAAGCGCGACCGCGGCGAAGACGTCACCATGGACGTGTCGATGTGCAAGTATTACGCCTCGGAAATGGCGGGGCGCGTTGCGGACCGCGTGGTGCAGATTTTCGGCGGCGCGGGTTATTGCGAGGACATCGGCGGATCGGTGCCGCGCTTCTACCGCGACGTGCGGCTGTTCAGGCTGTACGAGGGCACCAGCCAGGTCCACCAGCTGGGCATCGCCAAGGCGCTGTTGAAGGGCGGCTGAAAACAACAAGGCGGGAGGAGACCATGAAAAGAATCATCTACAGCCTTTGGGCTGCGGCGTTGCTTTCATTCGCCAGCACGGCCTTCGCACAGAATTGGCCCGCCAAGCCGATCCGCATCATCGCGCCCTATGCGGCCGGCGGCACCAACGACATCGCCGCGCGCATCCTCGCCGAGCGCCTGTCGCAGCGCTTCGGCCAGCAGGTGCTGGTCGAAAACAAGGCCGGCGCGAACACGCGTATCGCCACCGAGTTCGTCGCCAGGAGCGCGCCCGACGGATACACCCTCTTCTTCTGCGCCGCGCCGCACACCACCAACCCAGGACTCTACGAGAAGCTGCCCTACGACACGGTGAAGGATTTCGCCCCGGTCGTCCAGGCGGTGACGGTGCCGCTGTTTTTCCTGGTCCCTTCCGCATCGCCGATCAAGAACGCCAAAGACCTTATCGAGCTCGCGAAGAAGGACCCGGCCTACGCCAACGTCGGCAGCCCGGGCAACGGCAGCGCGCCGCACCTCGCGATCGAACTGCTCAACTCCCTGTCGGGATCGCCGCTTACGCATATCCCCTACAAAGGCGACGCGCCCGCGATCCAGGACCTGCTCGGCGGGCGCCTCGGCGCCTCCGCCGACCCGATCGCCCCGGCACTGCCGCATGTCAAGGCCGGCAAGCTGCGCGTCATCGCGGTGGCAAGCGCGCAGCGCGACCCGCTGCTGCCCGAGGTCGCGACGCTTGCCGAACAGGGCTATCGCGGCGCCGAAGGGTTCGCGTGGTTCGGCCTGCTCGCCCCGGCGGGCACACCCGCGGAGGTAGTGGCGAAACTCAACGCCGAGGCGAACCTTGCATTGAAGCAGCCGGAGATCTCCGAAAAGCTCCTTAGCCTCGGCATGACCCCGGTCGGCGGTACGCCGGAGCAGTTCGGCGCGTTCATTCGCGCCGAACCGGCGGCCGACCTCTCCAATGGCAGGCTGGCGGCACGCGCCGGGATGAGCGTGCGCAAATTCACGGCGCGATTCCAGGAACACGCGGGCGTGACGCCGGCCCAGTACGTCCGCGAGCAGCGGGTGCGACTCGCGCGCGAGGCCATGCGCCCGCATCATCCGCAACGCG
>JANNWA010000212.1:0-5650 GCA_031408275.1 Pseudomonadota bacterium | reverse complement strand
GCAGGTGCCCTTCAGATTGGTGGTGCCGAAGTTGAGCAAGGTGGGGCTGAGGTCGTTTACCGGCAGCTCGAGGTTGCGCTTGATTCCGGACCCCCCGCCCTCGGTGGCAGTGATTCCGTAGCCAGCGACCCGAACAATTTTTTCGCTGGAATCCCTTATCAGAAACGTACGGACATGAACGCGGCGCACGGTCGCGTCCGGCCTGACCACACGGCACTCTGTATCGACGCCGCCACTGCGCAGTTCTTCTGTTTCGAGACGCACTCTCGACACGTCCTCCGGATGGATGGCTGACAGGAGCTTATCGGACCGGTCGCCGGCGACCAGATGCTGACCGGTGATCGTCTCCCACGCAGGGTTGATGTACCGGATCAGGTCGCCTTTGACTTCCCGGATCCATAGCGCGTCTGGAAAGCAGGCCGCGACCTGCTGGAACAGCCCCTCGCTGTCCAGCAGGCTGGTGGACCTTTCATGCAAGGCCCGTTCGGTAGCGCTGGCGTTGCTCTTGGATTCCGCGATCGACAGGCGTGCCCACAGCAGGTCGTGAACCTTGGCGAGCACCTCCTTACTTTTGATTGGCTTGGAGATGAACTCCTTGGCGCCGGCCTGCATCGCGCGCATTTTGTAGTCAGGCTGGGCGCTGATCACGAGCACCGGAAGGTCGCTGTCGCCTTCGATCTGTTTGAGCCCTTCGATTACCTGGAAGCCGTACATTTTCGGCATCAGCAGGTCGAGCAGAATCAGGTCGTACCTTTTCTCGCGGTGAAGTACGCAGACCTCGCTCGGGTCCATTGTCGAGGCGACCGAAGTGTAGCCAGCCCGCTCCAATATGACCTTGAGAAGCTTGATGTTGGTTGCCTGATCATCGACGATCAGGATCCTGGCATCGAGAAATTCGGATGAATTAGCCATAAAGGATTACTTTTCGCGCTTAGCTGTTGAGAGTTTCCTCGCGATGATCCGGCTGGTTGGGTGCATGATCGTGTTCCACAAGCGAAGCATCCCCTTTTCGGAATGCGCTGTCGGTGCGCAAGGCAACATACCGGTCGACATTCCACCCGGGAGATCGATGTCCGCTCCCAGCGGGATCATTCCCCGGTTATGGCCGGTCGCGGCCACAAGCGGACGGTGCCCTAGATCAGCCCGATTCCGCGCAATCCCTGCACCACGCAGAGGATCCCGCAGGTGGCCAGCAGCGTGAACGTCAGCACCGTCCCGAAGAACCGGCCGAAGAACCACTTGCGGGTGAACGACAGCGCGATCCCGTGGATCAGGCGCGCGAACACGAGGGTGGCGCCGATGGCATGCAGCTGCCAGGCTGCCAGCTGCTGGTACTCGAGCAGGGCCATCATCACGAGGATCAGTGGCACGTACTCCGCGAAGTTGGCGTGCCCGCGCATGCGCCGCAGCACCTCGGGGTCGCCCCCGTCGCCGAGGCTCACGCGGCCGCGTACTGCGACGACGCGGGCGCTGAGGGCCAGGAATATGAATGCGAGGAGGCCGGCGTAGAGTGAGGTGATGATCATGGGAAATGCTCCGGTGTCTGTTGCGCCTGCCCGCCTAGCTGTGGATATACGACTCCAGCTGCTTGATCACGAGCTGCTGCTCGGCGATCGTTTCCTTGACCAGGTCGCCGATCGACAGGATGCCGAGGAGCTTTGCGTCCTCGAGTACCGGCAGGTGGCGGATATGCCTCTCGGTCATCAGGGCCATGCATTCATCGACGGTGCTTGCGGGTTTCACGCAGATCACACCCGCGGACATGATTTCCCGGACCGGCGTGTCGTGCGACGACTTGCCTTTGAGGATGACCTTGCGCGCGTAGTCGCGCTCGGAGACGATGCCCACCAGCTTGTCGCCTTCGACCACCGGCAGCGCGCCGATGTTTTTTTCGGCCATCAGCTTGAGCGCATCGAGCACGCACGCATCCGGCCGGATGGTGCACAGTTCGCGCGATTTTCCCTGCAGCAGCTGGTTGACCGTCTTCATCGTCCCCTCCCTGCGTTGATCCCCCTGGGGAAAGTCTATTCCTGAATTGTGCGCTTTGGAAGAAACCGGGAAGAAACCGGGGTCAGACCCCATTTGTTTGCGGAAACCCCTACCATAGGCCGCTCGTGAAGCGTTGAATGGAGACGACGATGACCGCACCAGCCGCCCTGCCCAAAGCCGCGCCTCCCGAAACCGTCGTCCCGTTCGTGGTCGCCCGCTGGGACCTCGTGCCCGGGCGCACTGCGCTGGTCGTGATCGACCCGCAGAACGACTTCCTGCACGACGAGGGCTGGTACGCCAAGTCGGGCGTGGATATCTCGCACATGCAGAGGACGATCGAGCCGACCCGCGGAAAATCGGGGTCAGACCCCATTTGATTTTGCAACGCGGCCATTGGCATCGACAATCCGCGATCCCATTGCAATAAATAGCACCTGGTGCGACACTTAGGCATGGGCAACGTCGGCCAATTTTCATCGCGGGTCTTCAAGACGGCGTGGTTCGCGAAGGCCGCAAGGAAGGCTGGCATTGCCGATCGCGAGTTGTGCGCGGCGATCCGCGAGGCCATGCGGGGGCAGGCCGATGATCTGGGCGGCGGCGTGTTCAAGAAGCGGCTGAACGGCAACATGCATCGCTCGATCATCCTTGCCAGGGGCGGCCGGCATTGGGTGTACGAGTACCTGTTCGCGAAAAAGGACCGCGAGAATATCGCGGTCGACGAGCTGGCCGGTTTTCGCGCCTTGGCAAAGGCCTATGCCGGGCTGACCCAGGCGCAGATTGAAAAACTACTGCAAGACAGGGACCTGACGGAGATTTGCAATGGCGACTAAACGGAAATCAAAGAGCGATGCGTTCGAGGCGATCCACACCTCGGCGCGGGCCCTGTACAAGGTGGGCGCGATCAGCAAGACGACGTTGCGCGAGTTCGACGAGGCGTGCCTGTCCGTCCCCACGTCGATCGCCCCGCAGGCGATCAGGAAGCTTCGCGAACAAAGCCGGGTGAGCCAGCCCGTGTTTGCCCACTACCTGAACACCAGCGAATCGACCGTCCAGAAATGGGAAACCGGTGCAAAGAGGCCCAGCGGCATGGCGCTGAAGCTGTTGTCGGTGGTGCAGAAGCACGGGCTGAAAGTCCTGGCGTAGGAAAATCGGGGTCAGACCCCGTTTAGTTTTCTTGAACAGGATCGAACCGCTGGGGTAAACCATGATTCCAAAGGTGGTTGAGGTAAGGCCGCTGGACGGTTACCGGCTCTGGCTCCGTTTCCAGGACGGAGTGAGCGGGATCGCCGACCTGAGCGCCGAGCTCTGGGGGCCCATGTTCGAGCCGCTGAAGGATGCGGCGCTCTTTGCGCAGGCTTCGGTCCAACCGGAGCTTGAGACCGTCACCTGGCCGAACGGGGCGGACCTGGCTCCTGAGTTCCTGTATCGGGCGGTTCAGCAGCCTGTCGCCGCGGGCGCCTGAGCCCAACGCTTCGCGCCCGTGCCTTGCTCAGGCGGTCTCAAGCCAGTTCAGCGCTTTGGTGTCGTCTGCGAAGGGGAAGTGCCTGATTTCGGCCGAAGTAAAGTGCTTGCCGAGCGATGCCGCCATGTCGCCCATCTTGCTGTCCGTCACCACCGCCACGCGCCCGACTTTCTTGTGGTGGTCGTGGACAAAGCGCATGTGCGCCGTGAATCCCCCGAAGCTCTCCCATCCGGGAAAATCCTTCGATTGGATCAGCACGCCGTGGATCTTTGTGTGGTCTGCGAGATAGGAGTCGACTGCCTCGGTGAGGCCGTCGAAGTCCTCCCGGCTCAGCGGCCCGTGGGGTTTGAGCACCACGATGCCTTTGGTCTGCAGAATCGAGTAGTCGAGCATGGGATCCTCCTTTAGTGTGCCTGCGACGGTAGGCCACTGGTATCGGCCGGTCTGTTCGTCGGGGAACCAAGTGAATCGCCCGGCGATCCTGGTCGAGCATTCGCAGGCCGGATAGCCTTGCTACCGCTACACCAGCGACCTGCTGCGTCCCTGGGGGCTTACGCGCCTGCCCCTGACTTTTTCCCCTCCCACCTCCACGCCGCCCGATTCCGTGTTGCAGTCCGCGCCCTCCGGCCCGGACCTCGTGCCCTGCTACCTGCAGGCCGGCACGCCGCGTACGCTGCCGCAGCTCGCCAAGGTCACCATCGGGTTGTTTACCGCGGAGGCGTCATTCCGCACCGCTTCGGATCACTGCAACGCTTTGTTCCTGCGGCAGGCCGGGGTCAAGGTTGACCACGTGCGGCTCGCGGACGTGGGCGTGCGCACCGGAATTCGTGGTCTGACCCCGATTTCCCTGGCACTGACCGAATCCGGGGTCTGACCCCGATTTCCGGGTTGCTTTTTATGCAATCCATATATACTATAAAAGTACTTAAGAAAACTTTTAAGTACTTTTATGTCCAAACGCTCCCTGAACACAGACTCCCTGCCGATCCCGGTCCGCCACTCCATCAAGGCGCTGGGCGAAAACATCAGCATGGCAAGGCGCCGCCGCCGCCAGACGCAGGCGGATGTGGCTGCACGCATGATGGTTTCCCTGCCGACAGTGCGCCGGATGGAGAAGGGGGATCCCTCGGTCTCGATCGCCATCTACTACACCGCCCTGTGGGCCCTTGGCCTGCTTAAGGATGTTCGCGGGATAGCAAAGCCGGACGACGACAAATCGGCCCAGCTGCTGGACCTTGAACGGATACCGGACCGAGTCCGCCATGCCCGTCGATCGCTGTAACGTCCTTTTCCATCCGCGAAGGCAGGCAGAACCCATCCTCGCGGGGGAGCTTCGCCTGCTTCCCGGGATGAAGGGCTCCGTCTTTCAATACGCCCGGGACTACATCAACGACAAGCGCGCGATTGCGCTGGATCCCATCGCCTTGCCGCTTCAAGCCGCGGAAATGGTCACGATCCGCGAGGGCGACGCACTGATCCCGGACGCGTTCAGCGACGCGGGACCGGACGCCTGGGGCCGCATCGTGATCGATCGCGTCGCGAAACCGGAAAGGAAAAGCGAGTTCGATTACCTGCTGGCCGCGGGATCGAACCGCACGGGCGCATTGGACTTCGCGATTGAAGGGCGGCAGCGCGGACCCAACGCCCTCCAGACGAGCGATCTCGCAAGCATCGAGCTGGCGATCGACCAGATCCGCAGGAAACTGCCCATCGAAGAGAGGGTCCGCCATTTGCTGGCGCTCGGGACCAGCGTGGGCGGCATGCGCCCGAAAACCCTGGTCGAAAAGGACGGGGCCCTGTGGATTGCGAAATTCAACGCCCGGGATGAAGACTTCGATGCGGTGGCGATGGAATACGCCGGGATGACGCTGGCGGAAAAATGCGGCCTGCGTGTTTCCGCGGTCCGGAAACATCAGTTCCAGGACCAGCGAATCTGCCTGCTCGTACGCCGCTTCGACCGGGAGCCGCTGGGTGGCGCGCACTACGGGCGCATCCCCTATATCAGCGCGCGCGCAGTGCTGCACGGATACGGCAGGGAAACCGAAGGCGCTGCCTCCGCCGACTACAGTTACGTCGTGCTTGCGGAAGCGCTGCGCCGCGTGGGCCGGGCGGACACGCTCGCCACGGACCTGAGGGAGCTCTTCAAGCGGATGGCATTCAACATCCTGGTCGACAATACTGACGATCATGAGAGAAACC
>JANNWA010000211.1:0-3843 GCA_031408275.1 Pseudomonadota bacterium | reverse complement strand
AGACGCGCTCGGCAAGGTGCCGAGCGTGCCGACCCGGCGCCCGGCGACCAGGCCTGCGGCCCGGGTCAATCCGGTGCGCCCGCCTGCGCCCGAAGCCGTGTCCCCTTCGCCCGTGTCGCGCGCCCTGGTCGGCGTGGACGTGTTCGTCGAGTCCCCGGCGGAACCAGCAGCGCTTGGCCGCGTGCTCGAATCGCTTGCGGCAGGCTCGCCGCTCGAACTCAAGATGATCTCGAACCGCGGGGTGCAGGTGTATCCCAGCGCCGGCGTCACTCCGGACTGCATCGACGTGTACCGCTGCCGGTTCGTCGCCCGTGCGGCGGGCGGGACGCTGGAGGACGCCGACCTCCTCTCGCTGCTGGCCCGCATCGCGCGCGGCATGCGCTGGATGCACGTGGAAAAACTGCAGTCGTTCGACGGGCAGCCGGGCTACACGCGCGCCCAGGGGGAGAACTGACCATGCACACCTCGGATCAGGGCGGGGCCGTCGTCGGGGTGGTCATGGGGTCCTCCAGCGACTGGGAGACCATGCAGCACGCCTGCGCGATGCTCGACCAGTTCGGGATCCGTTACGAAGCGCGCGTGCTCTCGGCGCACCGGATGCCGGATGACATGTTCGCGTACGCCGCATCGGCGCGCGAACGCGGCCTGCAGCTGCTGATCGCGGGTGCGGGCGGCGCGGCGCACCTTCCCGGCATGCTCGCGGCGAAGACCACGCTGCCAGTGCTCGGCGTGCCGGTCGCCACGCGCCACCTCGGCGGGCAGGATTCGCTCTACTCGATCGTGCAGATGCCCAAGGGCGTGCCGGTCGCGACCTTCGCGATCGGCGCCGCGGGCGCGGCCAACGCGGGCGTATTCGCCGCCCGGATGCTCGCGCTGCAAAGCCCCGCGTTGCCCGCAGCGCTAGAGAAGTTTGCGGGCGACGAGCGCGAGCGGGCCCTCGCCATGGAGCTGCCATGCAACGTGGTCTGAAACCCATGCAGCGCATCCTGCCGCCGGCCATGCTCGGCGTGATCGGCGGAGGCCAGCTCGGCCGCTACTTCGTCCTCGCCGCGCAGCGGCTCGGCTACCGGGTCGCGGTCCTCGACCCCGACCGGGGCAGCCCCGCAATGCAGGTGGCAGACAAGCGCATCGTCGCGCCTTACAACGATCCCACTGCGCTCGAGCGCATGGGCAAGCGGTGCGAGGCGGTCACGGTCGAATTCGAAAGCGTGCCCGCGGGCAGCGTGGCGCACCTCGAGCGCCATTGCGTGACGGCGCCGCGCGCCGAATCCATCGCGATCCTGCAGGACCGGGTGCTGGAGAAGCGCTTCGTGCGCGGCATCGGCCTGCCCTGCGCGCCGTTCACGCCGGTCATGGTCGCGGGCGACCTGGCCTCGGCAGGCTGCTACCCCGGCATCCTCAAGATCGCGCGCCAGGGCTACGACGGCAAGGGCCAGGTCCATGTGAAGAACGCGGCCGAGGCGCTTGCCGCCTGGCAGAACCTGGGCGAAGCGGCCTGCGTGCTGGAGCGCCGAATGCAGCTCGACCTCGAGCTCTCGGTGGTCGTTGCGCGTTCCGCTGACGGTGCGGTGCGGATCTTTCCCGCAGCGGAGAACCGCCATAGTGCAGGAATCCTGGAGCTCTCGGTGGTGCCGGCCCGGGTGTCGCCGCTGCTCGCCGAGCGCGCGGCGCAGCACGCGCAGCGCGTCGCCGAGTGCCTCGATTACGTGGGTGTGCTCGCGGTGGAGTTTTTCGTGAGCGAAGGTCAGCTGCTGGTGAACGAAATCGCGCCTCGCCCGCACAACAGTGGCCACTACACGCTGGAAGCGACCGCGACCAGCCAGTTCGAGCAGCAAGTGCGCGCGCTGTGCGGGATGCCGCTGGGAGACACGACCCTGGCCCGCCCTGCGGCGATGCTCAACCTTCTCGGCGACGCGTGGAGCGCGGGGGAACCGGACTGGCAAACCGTTCTCGGCGATTCGCAGGGGGTGTTGCACCTCTATGGCAAGGCGCAGGCGCGCACCGGGCGCAAGATGGGGCACATCACCGTCCTGCGCGAATCCGCTGCCGATGCCGCCGCCCAGGCCGAGGCCTGCCTGGAAAGGCTCGAACGCGGCGGGCGCGAGGCGGCCTTGCGCGTACGCAAGCAGGCGGCCTGAAGCATGCGTCAATCCCGCACAGTGATCGGTTGCCGATCCTCCGTCGTCAAGAACGTGTTCCGCTAGGCCCATCCCATGATCTTCTCCATCGCGCGATCCGCGCGAGGTTCCCTGCTTTGCCTCGCGCTATTCGCTGCCTTCGTTACGCAGGCGCAGGCGCAGGCGGTGCCGGCCGTGGGCCTGGCCGAGTTCCTTTCCCTGGTGGAACGCAACAACCCGGAACTCGAGGTCGCGCGCCAGCAGCGCGCGGGCGCCGAGGCCGAGTCGCAGATCGCCAGCGCATACCCCAACCCGGAGGTGGAGATCGGCGGCGGCCCGTGGCGTTCGCGGGTGGGCGCGCCGGACGGGAGCGTTACCGCGTTCGCCGTCACGCAGCCGATCGAGCTGCCCTCGGTGCGGGCGGCACGGATCGGCGCCGCCGCGGCGGGCATCGAATCGGCCGGCGCGCAGGCGCAGACCGTGCGGCTGGCGATCGGCTTCCAGGCGCGCCAGTCCTACTACGAGCTGCTGCGCCGCCAGGAGGATGAGCGCCTCGCGCGCGAGAACGTCGACCTGCTGCGGCAGATCCGCGACCGTGTGCTCAAGCGCGTGGAGGTCGGCGAAGCGCCGCGCTTCGAGCTGGTGCGCGCCGACTCCGAAGCGCTGGCGGCGCAGAATGCGCTGGCCTCGAGCGGCTTGCGTGTCGAGGAGGCGCGCGCCAGCCTGCGCCGCCTGACCGCGAACACCCTGCCGCCCGGGTTCGGGGTGCGCAGCGGGGAGCCGGACCTGGCGGCCCTGCCGCCGCTGGCCGAGCTGCAGGCAAGAATGGCCGAGGCGCATCCGGCGCTGCGCGCTTTGGCGGCGGAGCGGGAGCGGGCGCAGCGGCGCCTCGAGCAGGAGCGCGCGCTGAGCGCGCCGCAGCCCGCGCTGCGCTTCGGCGATACGCGCGACCCCGAGGTGCGCTCGGCCATGTTCGGCGTAACGTTGTCGATCCCGCTGTGGAACCGGCGCGAGGGGCAGATTGCACAAGCCCGCGCCGGGATAGAACTCGCGTCCGCCCAGATCGAGCAGCAGCGCGTGCTGCTGCTGCGCGAGCTGGATTCGGCGTACGCGCGCCTGTCCATCGCCCAGCGCCAGATCGGCACTTTCGAGGCCGGGCTGTTGCGCAGCGCCGAGGCCGGACTGCAGGCGGCCGAGGCCGCCTACCGCTTCGGCGAGCGGAGCTTCCTCGAGGTGCTCGACGCGCAGCGCACCCTGCGCGTGGTGCGCGGCGACTACAACACCGTGCGCTTCGACCGGATCGCCGCCTGGCTCGACATCGAGCGGCTGCGCGCGCGCGACCCTTTCAGACTGGAGACCCAATGAGATTCGCTTCGCTGCACAGGGCCGCGCTGCTTGCGGCCGCGCTGTTTGCGGCCGGCTGCGGCGAGAAGCCCGCCGGGAAGGCACCCGCCCCGCGCGATGCCCTGTCCATCAAGCCCAATGCCGAACTGGCCGCCCGGCTGAAGATCGCCGCGCCCGCGTTCGTCGAGGTGAGTGAGTCCCTGCGCGTCCCGGCACGCGTCGAGGCCGACGAGACGCGCCTTGCGCGGGTGGGTTCGCCCGTCACCGGGCGGATCACGGACATGCAGGCGCGCGAAGGCGATGTCGTGCAGCGCGGGCAGGTGCTTGCGACCATCAACAGCACCGAGCTGTCGGCGGCGCAACTCGGCTATCTGAAGGCGAT
>JANNWA010000210.1:0-1968 GCA_031408275.1 Pseudomonadota bacterium | reverse complement strand
CTCGCCGGTTTCATCGTGGGATCGTTCGCCGGCCCGGGGGACGGGCCCGGTGCGCCGGCGCCGGAGGCCGCCTACCGCGCGGTGTTCGGCATGCTGGCGGCGGGCAGCTGCATCGGCCTCGCGTTCTACCTGCGCTCGAAGGACGGCCGGCCGAAGGCCTGACTCAGGAATCAAATGATCCGGTATCGGTACACCAACTGACAGGAAACCCGCTCCTGTATTAGACTTAATTAATAAAAAGTCTTGAATTTTACCTAATCCCGCTCGAACAGCGCGATCGACTCCACATGCGCGGTGTGCGGGAACATGTTCACCACGCCCGCCGACACCAGCCTGAACCCGCGCGTGCTGACGAGGATGCCGGCGTCGCGGGCGAAGGTGGCCGAGTCGCACGACACGTAGACGATCCGGCGCGGCCACGCGTCGGGCAGGATCTTGGCCAATTCCGCCGCGCCACTGCGCGGCGGGTCGATCAGCATCTTGTCGAACGGGCCCCAGGCGGCCAGCTTCTCGGCATCGACCTCGAACAGGTTGGCGCTCTCGAAGGTGGCGAGGTGGGCCAGGCCGTTGGCCGCGGCGTTGCTGCGCGCGCGCTCGACGAGTTCCTCAGCGCCCTCGAGGCCGAGCACCGTCGCGCCGCACGCCGCGAGCGGCAGCGAGAAATTTCCGAGCCCACAAAAGAGGTCCGCGATGCGGTCGCCCGGCTGCGGGTCCAGCATCTGCACCGCGCGGTGCACTAGGATGCGGTTGACCCCGTGGTTCACCTGGGTGAAGTCGGTCGGCCGGAAGGCGATGCGCAGGCCGAACTCGGGCAGCGTGTAATCGAGCGCCGGCATCTCGGCCGGATGGAAAGGCGCCGCAGTATCCGGCCCCTTGGGCTGGAACCACACCGACACTGCTTCCCGCTCCCCGAATGCGCGCCACGCCGCGGCATCGCTCTCCGACACCGGGTCGAGGTTGCGCACGACCAGCACGTCCACCTTGTCCCCCACCGCGATCTCGACCTGCGGCATGCGTTCGTGCATGTCGAGGCCCGTAATGAGCTCCCGCAGCGCCGGGATCAGGCGCGAAATGCGCGGCGGCAGGTTGTCGCACTGGCGCATGTCGGCCACGTAGCTGGACTTGCGCTCATGGAATCCGACCAGCGCGCCGCGCGGCAGCGGCAGGCCCCGCACCCCCAGGCGCGCCCGGTGGCGGTAGCCCCATTCGTCGCCGTACACGATGGGCAGCAGCGTCTCCGCCTGCACCTTGCCGATGCGCTGCAGGCTGTCCTCGAGCCAACGCTGCTTGGCCGCCATTTCGGTGCGCTGGTCCGCGTGCTGGGTGGCGCAGCCGCCGCAAATCCGAAAGTGCGGGCACGGCGGCTCGCGCCGGCCGAAGCTCGGATGCAGCACGCGGAAAGTCTCGGCCTGGTCGAACGAACTGCCGGTGCGGATGGTGCGCGCCTCGACCGTCTCGCCCGTCAGCGCGCCTTCGACGAAGACGACCTTACCCTCGTCGCGTGCAACCCCGCGCCCTTCCGAATCGAGCGACTCGATCTTCAGGGTGCGCAGCGGCAGGTCGCGAAGGTTCTGGGGAGGCGGCCGGCGGACCCGCCGCTTACTCATCCAGCGGCGTCATGCAGCAGGGGATCCTTCCAGCGCGCGAGGAATTCCTGCCAGTGCGGCTGGTCGAGCTTCTCCAGCGCGGCCCGCAGCACGGCGCATTCGTTCTTGAAGTGGGCCAGCGTGGTCGTGCCGCGCAGCAACTGGTAGCGCAGGTACAGGAGGTAGGTGTTGGCGGTGTCGGCCTCGCAGTAGCTGCGGATGCGGCTGATCCCGCCGGTGCGGAATTCGTCCCACACCGCGGAGCCGTGCATGCCGATCTTGCCGGGCAGCCCGGCGATCTGCGCGACGTCGTCCAGCGGGCTGTTGTTGCGCGGCTGGTACATCGCGAGCACGTCCATGAGGTCGAGGTGCCGGGTGTGGT
>JANNWA010000209.1:0-2152 GCA_031408275.1 Pseudomonadota bacterium | reverse complement strand
CGACGCATTCAGAATCGATGGCGATCCTGAGGTGCCCGACTGGCGGCCATCGCCGATGCATGGCAGCTCGGTGATCCCCTGCCTGATCAGTTTCGCGGGCGGTTGCATGTTCACCACTTCAGCGGCGCCCGGATAGCCTTTCGGACCGGTGCCGCGCACGAACAGCATGCAGTCGTCGTCGATCTTCAGCTTCGGATCGTCGATGCGGTGATGGTAATCCTCGGGGCCGTCGAATACGATGGCGCGGCCTTCCCAGGCGTTGGGGTCCTTGGGGTTCGACAGGTAGCGCTTCCGGAACGAGTCCGAGATCACGCTGGTCTTCATGATCGCGCTGTCGAACAGGTTGCCCTTCAGGTTCAGGAAGCCCGCCGACTTGATCATCGGCTGCTCGTAGGGCCAGATCACCTGTTCGTCCTGCACCGGCGTCTTCCTGCAGTTGTCGTACAGTGACTTGCCGTTGACGGTAAGCGCGTTCCTGCGGATCTTGCCGGCCTTGATCAGCTCGTTGACCACCCCGGGCACGCCGCCGGCGCGGTGGTATTCCTCGCCGAGGTATTCGCCGGCCGGCTGCAGGTTGACCAGCAGCGGGACGTCGTAGCCGATCTTTTCCCAGTCGTTGTTGTCGAGCTTGACGCCGATATGGCGCGCGATGGCGTTGAAATGGATCGGCGCGTTGGTCGAGCCGCCGATCGCGGAGTTGACGACGATCACGTTCTCGAAAGCCGCGCGGGTCATGATTTTCGACGGGCGCAGGTCCTCCCACACCATCTCGACGATCCGCTTGCCGCTTTCGTAGGCGTTGACCGCGCGGTCCTTGTGCGGGGCGGGGATCGCGGCACCGCCGGGCAGGGACATGCCCAGCGCTTCGGCCAGCGAGTTCATGGTCGAGGCCGTACCCATGGTGTTGCAGTGGCCCGGCGACGGCGCGGAGGAGGCGATCAGTTCGATGAACTCCTCGTCGTTGATCTCGCCCGCGGCCAGCAGCTCGCGCGCTTTCCAGGCAATAGTGCCGGAGCCCGTGCGTTCTCCACGGAACCAGCCGTTGAGCATCGGCCCGCCGGAGAGCACGATGGCCGGGATGTCCACCGTCGCCGCGGCCATCAGTTGCGCCGGGGTGGTCTTGTCGCAGCCGGTGGTAAGCACCACGCCGTCGATGAAGTACCCGTACAGCAGTTCCACCAGCCCCAGGTAGCAGAGGTTGCGATCAAGAGCCGCGGTCGGGCGCTTGCCGGTTTCCTGGATCGGGTGCACCGGAAACTCGAAAGCGATTCCGCCGGCCTCGCGGATGCCTTCGCGCACGCGGTCGGCCAGCACCAGGTGGTGGCGGTTGCAGGGTGAAAGGTCCGAACCCGATTGGGCGATACCGATGATCGGCTTGCCGGACTGCAGTTCCTCGCGCTTGAGGCCCCAGTTCATGTAGCGCTCCAGATACAGCGCGGTCATGTTCGGGTTGTCGGGATTCGCGAACCATTTGCGCGAACGCAGCTTTGCCGGGTCTTTCTTGGTTCTGCTTGCCATGTCTCTCTCCTACCTACGTTGCAAGAATCTGGTCTACGGCGACCTTGCCGGCCGCGCTGGCCTTGCGAAAATGCTCCATCGTATGGCGTACGCCTTCAACCAGCGGGCGCCAAGTGGACGGGCCCAGGGCGCGAACCAGCATGCTCTCATCGATTTCGGTCGGTGTGGCCAGTTGGATCGGCTCGAAAGTGATCTTGCCGGCCATGTCCGGCGCGGCGGCGTTGATCGCGGCGACTATTTCGCCCATCGACGCCGTGTTGCCGCCCAGGTTGTACACCTCGGCTCCGGGTTGCAGAGAGCGCGCGGACCGGATGAACATCTCCGCGGCGTCATCGGCGTGGTGATAGACGACTGTGCCGCCGAAGCTGATTTTGTACGGTCGTCCGACCGCGGCGGCCAGCATGGCCTTGGTCGGCGTCGAGGTCATGCCCTGGTCGCGGCCCGGGCCATAGACGACGTACGGGCGGATGCCCACGCTGCGAACCTTGTTCTCCAGCCAGTAGATACGGGCCGTGCCCTCGTTCGCCTGCTTGGTCACGCCGTAGAGGTTGGTCGGGTCGTGGGGGGCGTCGTTGGCGAGCGGGCCCGGCGGGTAGCGGTCGGGCGGCCCGTAGACCCCGGCCGAGCTGGCGTA